>CAZKYP010000099.1:0-12438 GCA_964556885.1 uncultured Pirellulales bacterium
GAGCGAGTGCAGCACGCCGACCTTGACGGTCTTGCCTTTGGCCCAGATGCTCGGGTCGGTATCTATATTCGAGGTATTGATGGGAGAGCCGATATTCATTCCATTTTCCCAGCCATCGTCTGTCGAATGTCGTTTTGTGACCCATACATCGCGGTTTGTTGTCCTGCTGTCATAATAGAGTGTCAGGCCGTCACTTGATATATCAGGGGAATATTCGATTTTGTTTGTATTGATTTCCGGGCCGAATTTTTCGGGTGCGCCCCATTCGTCATTAATGGTTGCCCGCTTAGTCACAAAAATATCATTACGAGCTAAAACACTTGAGCGGCGTGAATCGAAATATAGCGTCAGACCGTCAGTCGAGATACTTGGATGGTTGTCATAAGCCTCACTGTTGACGGTCGGTCCGAGATTGATGGGTTCCTCCCATGGATCATTAAGAGATTTACGTGTAGTGACCCAGATGTCGAAGTTATCTGATATATGGGGACGGTTGGAAGCAAAATAGAGAGTCAATCCGTCATCAGAAATACATGGACCCGAATCATCGTACTCACTGTTAACAGGTTCCGGGAGCGGTTCTGCAACGCCCCAGCCGGAATGAGGTTTTTTTGCCTTTGATATCCATATGTCCCAGCCGCCGTGCCCGCCGTCTCGAAGCGAATCGAAATAGAGTGACTTTCCATCGGCTGAGATATCCGGGGAACCGTCGAAATCGTCGCTATTGACGTTTGGACCCAGATTGATAGGGTCGCTGGTTTCTAAATAGGATTGAGTACATCCATACGAGGCAACTAACATTAACACTATGCAGAAAATCATTGTCTTTCTCATTTTCCGGCTCTCCTTTATAATCCGAATTAATGTAAAATTCCTGAGTTTAAATCTTATTGTTACGACTCGCCAACAGTCTAAATATATTGTTTTTTATTTGAAAAGTCAATATTTTGTTGTTTAAAATTCAATTTCAGCAGTGAGATAGGAACGAGATAAGTGGAGCAAGATATTCGGGAAGGTTCTAAAGAAGGCTTGCTAAAGGGTCGATAATGTGTAGTATGGGAACAGATTTGATTACACGAGAAGGTACGGGGCAGTCGGAACAAAGGCAAAACGAGCTTCGTACAAAGGATATGGCTGGTATGAAAAAATGCCCCTTCTGCGCCGAGCAGATTCTGGACGAGGCCGTCAAGTGCCGCTACTGCGGCGAGTTTCTTGATGGTTCAGGCCGCAACGTACTAAAGCCCAAAGGCGGCAAATGGTACTACGCCACGTCGGCGGTGGTGATTGCATTGCTGTGCCTCGGCCCGCTCGCCCTGCCGCTTGTCTGGCTTAATCCCAAATATAAACCGGTGACCAAGGGGATTGTTACTGTTATCGTTTTGGCTGTAACGGTTCTTTTAATGTACCTGATGGGTTATGCCTATAGCCAGTTTCTTGAAGTGTTTAACCAACTTTCATAATCCTTCAAGCCACATTTCTCCAGACTTTGAAGCTATTTTTCACTCCTTACTACATCTGTAAATATAAGTTATATATTCTTTTTTCAGCGACAGTTATAAATGTTATTGAGAAGCTTTTTAGAAAAGAAAATATGTACTTTTAAATAATTCTATTGACTAATTCAATTATATAGTTAAACTAATAAATGGAGTTAGGATATAAAATGATAGAAAAAGAAACAAGAATGAGAAAACAGCGAATCGATGGGCAGGAGACGCGGCAGCGTTTGCTCGATGCCGCAAGTATGGTTTTCGCGGAGAAGGGATTCTGGGAAACCACCAATGCTGATATCTGCGAGAAGGCAAAGGTCAATACCGCCGGAGTGAACTATCATTTCGGCAGCAAGGAAGAGCTTTACGTCGAGGCATGGAAGTACTCTTTCGATAAATCACTGAAGGACCATCCTCCTGATGGAGGGATCCCGCCCGAAGCACCAGCCGAGGAGAGGCTTGGCGGCAGAATTCTGTCGTTTATGCAGCGCGTTGCGGACCCGCAAACCTACGAACTGGAAATTATACACAAGGAGATGGCTTGTCCTACCGGTCTTCTCCGCGAGGCTTTACCACCGGCTATGGAGACCTTGCGGGAGGGTTTTGATTCCATCGTCGGTGAGTTGCTGGGCGAAGATGCGAGTGAGCGGGAGCTTTTATATTGTCACATGAATGTTTTGGATATGTGTTTTGGTCTTGTACATCATATACATCGCAGCAGAATGTCCGGGAATGCCGATAGTAATCAAAAATATTTTTCTGAGCTGGATGTCGAGGCATTCGCCGATCATGTCACTCGCTTCGCCCTGGCCGGGATTCGTGGTATTCGCGAGGAAAGTGAAAAAAGACGTAATGGTTTAAAAGATGAGTAATAATGTGAAAGCACCTCACGTCAGGAGTAAGTTATGATCCTGCATAAATTAGTATACATAAAATCCGTACCCTGGCCCCTTGCAGTGCTTGCTGGTTTCGTTATTACCGGCTGTGCTGCAGTGGGGCCAAATTATTTTCCGCCGGAAACGACCGCTTCCACGGACTGGCATACTCAGTTGGAAGGTGGTCTAAACGCCGAAGAAATGGACCCGAATACACTGGCTCAGTGGTGGACCGTTATCAACGATCCGAAGCTCTCCTGTCTGATAGAGCGTGCTAAAGTCAATAACCTCGACCTGAAGAACGCCCGTGCCCGGATTCTCGAGTCGCGGGCCAGACGGGGTATTACCATGGCCGGTCTTTATCCCACTCTTAATGTCGCTGGTTCGGCCACTCGGAGCCGCAGCAAGGAGAACAAGAACACGACCAGCCTCTACACGGCAAGTTTTGACGCCGGATGGGAACTGGATATATTCGGTGGTGTCCGCCGCTCGGTGGAAGCTGTTGATGCGGATTTGCAGTCTGTACAGGAGGATTTGCATGATACGCTTGTTTCCCTGCTTGCGGAAGTGGCCCTGAATTATATCGAGGTGCGCACATATCAGGCCCGTCTTGCCGCGGTGCAGGCGAGTATAGAAGCACAAAATGAAACTTACCAGTTGACTTTATGGCGTTCTGAGGCCGGTTTGAGCGATGATTTAGCCGTACAGCAGGCACGCTATAATCTTGAAAGCTCTCGTTCCCAGATACCGATTCTTCGAACAGGATTGGAAGAGGCTATGAACCGCATGGCTGTGCTTTTAGGGGAGCAGCCGGGGAAACTTCATGCGTATGTTGAAACGTCCGAGCCTATTCCTGTTGCGCCACCGGATGTAGCTGTAGGCGTTCCGGCGGCCGTCATTCGCCGCCGGCCCGATATTCGGAGCGCCGAGCGAGCGCTGGCCGCACAAACGGCGAGGATTGGTGTAGCGAAGGCAAGTCTTTACCCCAGTTTCACATTGAATGGTTCCATCGGACTTGACGCCATTTCGTACAGAGACATACCTTCGGCCGCCTGGTCATTAAGCGGCGGTCCTCGCTTCAGTTGGCCGATTTTCGACGCCGGGGCCATAGGCCAGAATATAAAGGTCCAGTCGGCACTTGCCGAGCAGGCCCTGCTCCGGTACAAGGCCGCAGTTCTCAGCGCGCTGGAGGATGTGGAGAATGCTCTGGTGTCCTATGCCGAGGAGCAGAACAAGAGGGAAAATTTACGCCAGGCGGCACAGGCGGCAGAGACAGCGGCCGAACTGGCTCAATATAAGTACCAGGCGGGTCTGACGGATTTCAGTAATGTTCTGGAAGCACAGCGTTCACTGCTTAGCTTCCAGGACCAACTGGCCCAAAGCGACGGGGCTGTAACCTCCAACCTGATCCGGTTGTACAAGGCCCTTGGAGGTGGATGGACATCTTTGGCATCCGATGAGCAGTTGTAGTGTTAGAAGGAATAATATATGAAATCGAAAAAAAGCTCGAATACAGATATTTCCCAAACCCTTGAATTGGACCATATGTCCGGGCGACGAAGCCGCCGGAAGCGATGGTTGATTTTGCTTATTATAGGGGTAGTGGCAGTGACAGCCTTTGTGATGTGGAAAAGGAAACAGGGGCAGAGTTCGGTACAATACGAAACCCAGCAGGCTAAACGCGGTAATTTAACCATTATTGTAACCGCCACTGGCACACTTCAGCCGACCAACGAGGTCGAGGTCGGCAGTGAGCAGTCCGGAATTGTCGAGAGTGTTGAAGTGGATTATAACGACAGGGTCGTTGTCGGTCAGGTCCTTGCCAGACTCGACACCTCGAAGCCCGATGCACAAGTCACACAGGCGAAGGCCGCACTCGAATCGGCAAAAGCAAAAGTCCTGCAGGCACAGGCTACCCTCAATGAAACCAGCAGCAAGCTTGCACAGTATAAAAAGGTTCGTGAACTCAGCAATAACAAGGTGCCTTCACAGACCGAGCTTGACGCGGCCCAGGCCGCATTCGAGCGTGCCAGGGCCGACGAGGCCAGCGCCAAGGCGTCGGTGTCACAGGCCCAGGCCACTCTTGAGACATACGAGACGGATTTATCCAAAACGGTTATACATTCACCCATTAACGGAATTGTCTTAACCCGGAGCATAGAGCCCGGCCAGACCGTGGCCGCGGCCTTCCAGGCCCCCGTGTTATTCACACTTGCCGAAGACCTGACTAAAATGGAGCTGCATGTGGACGTGGATGAAGCCGATGTGGGCCAGGTGAAAGAAGGCCAGGAAGCTGTATTTACCGTGGACGCATATCCGGACCGCACTTTCCAGGCAAAGATCATACAAACCCGCTATGGTTCTCAAACCGTGGAGGGTGTCGTGACGTATGAAACTGTGCTGACAGTGGATAATTCGGATTTACTGCTGCGTCCGGGGATGACGGCGACCGCGGACATCACGGTCAGAAAAATTGAAGACGCCGTTCTTGTCCCCAATACCGCATTACGTTTTTCTCCCCCGATGCAGAAGCAGGCGGCAAATTCCCGCGGTTTGCTGAGTGCGATGCTTCCTCGTCCACCGGCTCCCACAAGCAAACAGCTTGAGGACGAATCCGTCAATAAAAATCAGCAGCGCGTCTGGATAATCGATAACGGTACACTGTCAGCCATTCATATCACAACCGGATCGTCGGACGGAATCATGACCGAGGTTGTAAACGGCGGCATCGAGCCCGGAAAAGAGCTGGTAGTCGATACCCTTACGCAAAGCAAGTGAAAAGCAATATGTTAAACCAGACAAACAATAACGGACAGTCCATGATAGCCCTCAAGGGGATAACCAAGGTCTATGGCGAGGGACAGGCGGCTATGGAAGCGCTTCGCGGTATAGATCTTCACATTGAAGAGGGTGAATTCCTCGCGGTAATGGGTCCGAGCGGATCAGGTAAATCCACCTGTATGAATATCCTCGGTTGTCTTGATGTACCAACGACCGGATCGTATAAGTTCAAAGATATTGAAGTCGGCCAACTAACCCGAAAACAACGTGCTCTTCTCAGGCGTCACTACCTTGGATTTGTGTTTCAGGGTTACAACCTTCTCAACCGCACCTCGGCGAAAGAGAACGTGGAGCTGCCCCTGATTTACAGGGGCACTCCGGCCGACGAGCGTCATAGTCGCGCCACTCTGGCCCTGAAGACTGTTGGCCTAAGGGGATGGGAATCGCATACCCCTGGTGAGCTTTCCGGAGGCCAGCAGCAGCGAGTTGCCATAGCGCGAGCAATAATTACCGAACCGTCGGTTTTACTTGCGGACGAGCCGACGGGCAACCTGGATTCGGCATGTAGTGTCGAAATTATGGAACTGCTTTGCGAGCTGAACCAAGACCGGGGTATTACAATAGTCATGGTCACCCACGAGCCGGATATGGCCACTTATGCCAAACGAATCGTTCATTTTGTGGACGGCCTGGTCGAGTCGGATAAACAGAACGGGAGTAAAAACTAATGCTTTGGAATGCGATTCTGCTTGCCCTGAGAGAGATTAAACGCAACGTGATGCGTTCTTTTCTGACCATAATGGGTATTGTCATTGGGGTGGCCGCGGTAATTACTATGGTTACACTGGGCGGAGGCGCCACTGCACAGGTTACACAACAAATAGCAAGCATGGGCAGCAATCTGTTGATGATCACCCCGGGCAAGAGGATGGGGCCAGGCCAGGCATCCACTTCCTCTATGTTCAAACTGGAGGATGCCGAGGCTGTTGCCAGAGATATCAGCTCGATTGCGGCCGTAGCCCCGGTTTCTTCCCGGTCCATTACTGCTGTATATGGAAACGAAAACTGGCAGACCACTGTTACCGGTTCTAATAACCAGTATATCACAATCGGAAACAGGTCCGTCGGGTCGGGACGGTTGTTTACCGATAGTGAACTGCGTAACGGCGCAGCAGTTTGTATTATCGGTGAGACCGTCCGTGAAAAGCTGTTCGGCGGGCAGGACTTTTTGGGAGGGAAAATTCGCCTCAAAAAACTTTCATGTGAGATAATCGGTCTGTTGGAGGCGAAAGGCCAGAGTACGATGGGCACGGATCAGGACGATATCGTTGTGATTCCGTTGCGCACTTTGCAGCGTCGTATCACCGGCAATCAGGACGTCAGCCTCATCCAGGTCTCGGTCAAGGATGGAATACCGACTGAGAAAGCCCAGAGAGATATCGAGTTATTGATGCGTGAACGCAGGCATATCTCGGTGAGTGAGGAGGACGATTTTAGTGTTATGGATATGAAGGAAATAGCCGCAATGCTTACCGGTACTACTCGCATTCTCACCGCCCTTCTCGGCGCGGTGGCCGCTGTGAGCCTTCTTGTCGGCGGGATCGGAATCATGAATATTATGCTGGTGTCGGTTACCGAGCGCACCCGTGAAATCGGAACCCGTCTGGCTATCGGCGCTCTCGAGAGCGAGGTAATGATGCAGTTTTTGGTGGAAGCGGTGGTGCTGTCTTCTTTCGGCGGCATAATCGGTATAGTTCTGGCCCTCACTTCGTCTTTCTGGCTTGCAGGTCTATTGCTTGTACCTTTCGTCTTAAATTGGGGTATCGTTATCGTCTCGTTCCTGTTCTCTGCTGCCGTGGGTGTGGTATTCGGTTATTTTCCGGCGTTGAAAGCCGCCCGCCTTGATCCTATCGAGGCGTTGCGTCATGAGTGAGTGAACATATCCGTCATGGCAACTTGACTGAGCTTCTAATAGAGTGTTTCAAGCCACATTGAAGTGCCGTCGAGAATCATCTGAACGCCAATCGTCGTTACAATCAAACCGGTCAATCGAATTATCGCGCCCAGCATATTGAACTTTTGCAGGATTTTGCCGATTGGTATGGCCAGGATCATCAATATCAGGTTGATGAATATTGCGAGGAACAGCGGAATTACGGTTTTAATTGGACCGTTGTTAATGTGAAGTGCTATTACCGCGGTGATGGTTGCCGGACCGGCGATCATCGGGCAGGCCAGCGGCACAAGTGAGATGTCCGAGAACTTTTCGTGTATACTGTGCTCGAAAAACACACCATTTCTCAATGCACCGAATCCTACCCAGAACAGGACAATCCCGCCGGCGATTTTTAATGAGAACAAATCGACCTGGAAGATTTTGTTCAAGACCACTTCTCCTGCAAACATCGAAAGGACCAGAATCAGGAGAGAGACCAGTGTTGCCTTAATTGATATGGATGTTATTTCTTTTTGTGTTGCTTCCTGAGTGAATACTGTGAGGATAGATATCTTGCTGACCGGGTTAATCAGGGCCAAAAGGTACAACGTGTTGATTATTATTTCCTTCATACAGGTCGGCTCAGGAGAGCGTATTGTACAGGATAAATTTGCTAATTATGAATTATCCAAAAGACTGCCTGCCTTTGTAGCAATTTTATCAAGTCCGTCAAGACATTTCTGCGACCATGTTTCGAGGCTGTCACGAACCTGCCGGAGTTCCTCCGGTGTCATGAAAGACATCTGTGTAATCATCTGCTCTTTTTTCTCGACATTCGGCTCATCAAGCTCCCAGAAGTGGACTATGCCGAGATGCACCTGCCCTACTTCGTTCGAATCGTCATTCAGCAGAGCAACTATATCATTGGTGTGACCTGTGCGAACCGTTACCTCTTCTGCAACTTCACGATCTACTGCTTTAAGATAATTATCATATCGGAAAGCAAATAAAGGACTGTTATCAGCATCGACGGGATTGATGTGGCCGCCGATGCCTATTGAGCGTTTTGCCACGAGGCGTTTTTCTCCCGCGCGCGGCCCCCTCACGTAATTGAGGAACTTGCCTTCATAGGCCATAATGACGTATGGTATAATCTGCTTGAATGATGGGTCGTGCTCGGCCTGCGAGCGCGGAATGAATCGCGGGACGCTCGGCACGAAAATCCGCTCCAGATAGCGGTCCACGTCGAAAGCGAGACCTTCGAACATGCCAACCTGCTCGATTACTTTACGCTCGATAACCAAAACCTGTTCTTCTGCCGCCATGTGGTCAATCCTTTGTATGCATCGTCATTAGTTTTTAGGTATTATGCGTGTAATCGAATCTAATGCAAGCAAAAAGTCGGAACAGGTTTTACATGCGGCCGCACTTGATAACAGAAGTTCTTCGATTCGCGATTTTTTCGATTGGGATAATAAATTCCGTCTTCATTTTTTTGTAGTCACCGGTTTTGTTTTCGATGACCGATTGCCAGATTCTGTCCACGGCAAGATATCCGTTGCGATTTATCCATGAATACAGGCTTTCAATTACGTAACCAGGTTGAGACTGGCCCTGAGGTTTAGTCGCTACGACAACCTGCATGGCGGGCACACTCTTGACGTCGACCATATCACCCAATGTGCCTGCGAGACTCAGGGCGCTGTCGTCTACGGGTATACGTACCTCGATAAGCCAGTGCTCCATGGATTCAGATGTCGGGTCATTCAGATAGCCGTTCATGACCGGGCCGATTGGATATATATTCTTTTCTACGGCCAGCTCGTATAGCTGATTTATAGTTTCGCCGATGTTCTCGTAGGGGCCGCGATGGATTGTATACAGGACGGTTTGCGGCCCGATTTGGCGAAGCTTGACTTCGGGCATATATGGCTTGTCGTTACGAGTGATGCATAACCCTGCCGTTACTGTAAGCTCAACCAGCAGAATCGCAGAAAGCAATATAATTATTCTTTTTCTACTTTTCATAACAATCTCCTTTATTGTTATTTAGACTCCATTTTTCCTTCATTCTTTACTGATATAAGAATGCATTGTTGTTACAGTTTTATTACCGTTATTTTACAGTTTTATTAATCTTGAAAATTTTTTATGGCGTATGCTAATTTATATAATGAGCCGATATGAGCTTTTCTATATAGTGTTGTCGCCGGACGGGCCTTTTTATTACAAAAACCCATCAATCTCTGTTAAGCTTTTTTCACCCCTATTATAAGTAATATCCCTGATATCCGGGATTCGGCAGAAACATATTATTAGATTAATATTGATGCGTTATAAAATTGGTTTAATATTAAAAAGGAGAATAATGTTGTTTAGGAGAAATCTATTATGAAAACAATAATTCAGGTTTTAATTATTCTAACTGTATCGGGCTGTCAATCATACGGTGCGCAGAATGAGCCGGCACCACCGATTCCATCTCAGGAAGAGCCGGAAGTTTTGAACGAAGGCCCGATCCATGAAGCTTTTGCCCAACCTGTCGATTTGAATCCCCAGGCAGGTATTATGGCGCCAAATGAGCCGCCGGCAGATATAGTTGAAAATCCAGCCAGTGAAAAACCTCAAAGTTCGGCCTATGTCTGGATTCCCGGCTATTGGGCGTGGGATTCACAGGAGAAAGATTATATCTGGGTAAGCGGCTGCTGGAGGAAGCCTCCTGTCGGTATGTCGTGGATACCGGGCTACTGGAACAAAGTTCCGGAAGGCTGGCAGTGGGTACCGGGTTTCTGGATTCCGACATCCCGGGCCAACCAGATTGAGTATCTTCCGGAACCTCCTGAGCTTGTAGATAACGGACCGCCTGCAGATTCGGAATCAAGCGACAATATCTGGGTGCCGTCATGCTATTATTGGTGGGAAGGCCGGTATATTCTCAGGCCTGGTTACTGGCTTGCACCTCAGCCCGACTGGGTCTGGGTTCCTTCCCATTATGCCTGGACGCCTTATGGTTATATATTTGTTTCGGGATACTGGGACCGTCTTTTAACCACACGCGGTGTGTTGTACGCACCTGTGTATTTCCCGAGGCATTTCCACAGGCCGCCAGGTTTTATTTATTCACTTGGTGTTGTCGTGGATGTCGGTAATCTGCAATTCAGCCTGTTCAGCTATCCGCGTTACTGCCATTACTACTTCGGAGATTATTATAGTGACTTTTATTTAGGCCTTGGAATTTATCCCTGGTTTGAGTTCGAGACATATCATAGCTGGTATGACCCGATTTTTGTACACGACCGCTGGCGTTATCGAGGAATGATTCCTCATTGGGGTACACATATTCGGCATGAATATGCCCTGCGGCGAAACGACACGAATCTTCGTCCGCCGAGGACATATCGCGAGCTTGAAAGCCGCATCTCAAAGCTTCCTGTAAGGCAGCGCGACAATTATAGAATGGTCGGACCGCTTCAAAATCAAATCGAAAGGAAAAATGCTCCTATTAAGTTTTCTCGAATGACCAATAGCGAACATGAGAGGATACTCAACCATACCGACGAAGTAAATAATTTCCGACGGGAACGAATGAACAGGGAAACCGGGCGGCAAAGTGTCCCGGAAGCAATTCAGCAGCCGAGAGAATCCGGAACTCCACAACGAACAATTCCTGAACGAACCGCTCCCGAACGCACAATCCCTGAGCGTAGACAGGGAATATCCGAAGGCAGATCCTCAGTACAAATGAGATCTTCCGTTCCGAGCGAAACTCAAAGGCAAAGCGTGCAGAGAGCCCCTTCCGAGAGACAGGTGTATAGAAATCGTAATTCTTCGGAGAGGATGAATTTTTCCAGGTCGCCTGTAACCGGCCGAAGTTCAAGAGGCCTGTTCGGGAGTAGAACTCCCTCTCGGCCGGATGGAGAGGCAAGAGTTGATCGCGGCGAAAGTAATCGATCACGGAATACTGGTCGAGGTCGCAGGTAAAAATCAGGTGTATGTGCTTTTTTATTACGATGGGTCGAGTTTTTTGTCTTTTGCGAATATTATAATGGTGATATAATATGGTCTATGATTCGTAAAATGGTAAATAAACATCGCATGGATTCTATGTCCGAAATTAAGGAAAATCTTCGGTATTGGCTCAGCAGGCCCCCGCAGGAGCGACTGGCTGCGGTCGATTATTTGAGACATCAGATTTATGGAGATACAGAAAGACTTCAAAGAGTTGCTCGAGTTATTAAACTTTCACAGGATTGAGTTACTTTGGCGGGAATTTCAATGAGTTTAAAAATGAATCAGCCGAACCGGTGAGATTCGGCTGATTTGGTTGTTCGGCTGGTTCTTAACAAATTAGGAGGACTGTTAGCTTGTTAAGAGCCGAACTCGGTCGTTCTATCGTTTAGGAGGGGTTATGAGTATTATTGTGAGATAGCGATAATTTCCCGCCATGTCCTGCTTATGACGGGAAATCCATAATTAACATCCTTTCGATCTATTCGTTTTTCAAAGAAAATTTATCTTATGGTCTATTTATATAACCTGCCGATGTTACGGTTTTGTTACCATTTGTTTACAATTTTATTTTTTTTGAATCTTTAAAACCTTGGATTTCAACAGATAAGTCGCCGGTTGAGTGAATTTTGTTACAAAGAAATCAAAAAAATTTCCATCTCTGGACGGAAACTTATTCATTTCGCTGTTTCAGAAAGCCAAACTTGCGCCAGAAAATATCAGTCGATGATTCCTACCATGTGTAATGAACCTTGTACGTGACAATTTTTTCTTTGCCTGCTGGAACCTGGACACGGAATTCGATGGTTTGGCTGTCGATTTTCTCAAAATTGTCGGATTTTTGCAGAATCTCCCAGCTAATCCACCTGCTCAAATGTTCGACTACCCTGATTTCTACAGCATCTTTTTCCTTACGATTGCGAACCTTAATTTCAAATGTTTCATCGAGCGTGCGGCGTGTCGTATCTATCTGATAATCTACCTGTTTTCTTTCACCAACCAGGTCAAAGGCGTTGCCGGTATAAACGCGAATAGTTTCGTCCCTGGGTGTATGATCGATGGTACTTTCTCCGATGAATTCCATTTGCCCGTCATCATCCTTCTGGTAAAACCTCATGCCTCCTTTTGGCAGCGGGATACCCAGGTTGTTTTCCTTTGAGTTTTTTATCTGCCTCATTACCCAAACCTTAGGATTGGATGTTGTACCGTATTTACGTTCAGCTTGGAAACTTGTCGGTATGTAGTTACGGCTTGCCGGGAGACTTCTGGCGCCGTCATATACATACAGGCGTACGGCCTTAACATCATTAGCGCGTAGAAATTCGACTTGTTTGGTCTGTTTGTTATG
>CAZKYP010000100.1:0-1231 GCA_964556885.1 uncultured Pirellulales bacterium
CCAGCCGGATCTGTGGCCGAAGAGCTTTATCAGTGACTAAATCGACTTTCGCACCCAGTAACTCCTCCAGATAAAACTTCAGGTCCATGAACAAATCAAAACTTGCCTTTCGATCGAATACCACCAGCACATCCACATCGCTATTGTCGACAGCTTCATCTCGTGCAATAGAACCAAAAATCGCAAGGGTCTTGACAGAAAAACGCCGCCTGATTTCCCCGATACAACTTTTCAGTCGTGTTAAAACCGCTTGTCTGTCCATATCGACTCTCTCTTTCATTAATCATATATTCAATCAAGCTATAAAATAGCTGATAAAATGTGAGTATATAAGATTTTATACAAACAGCAAGAACAGACCTTTTTATTTTTCATTTTCGGCCGTAGGCAATATCGGCCTGAAACATATCAGAGAGATGAGTATTAAAACCACCCCGGAAAAAAAGAGGGTTATTCGTCGCTTTGGCTCGCTGCATCGGGCCAGCCAGCCGGGCATTTTAGGTTTGTCCAGTTGTTCGTCAGGCTGGTTCGCATCGTTATTTAGAACCCTGCGAACATCTGCCAGCAGTTCAATCGATTCGGCCGGGTAAACGGTATTCGGCTCGTCGGATTCGGAGCCTAACGTGGCCCTTGCGATTCGTTTTACAAGATTGGGGTCGTTCTCCAACTGGCTCAGCAGGACATCATAATCGTTGGTAATAAGTTTCAGCCGCTCCAAAGACTCCCTTGCGGATTTCAGAAGCTGCCTGCTCTGATAGTATTCGACCAGGTCTTCACAAAGCACAGAGACACCAAGCGATGCGGCCCCGATGCTGAAGAAAAGAACAAACAAAAACAGGTTTATAAAATTTCGCTCGGACATAATTCAAAAACTGAAACAGCCAACATATTATAAAAACATTCCCGCTTTTATATCGACTTAATAGTATAAATGCTGCAAATTTCCTGTCGCATTTTTGTCCTGAACCTGCTCTTAATAATAGAACTCGTGGAAGCGCTTCAATAAAAGAAAGGGCCCAAAGGTGCAGACGGATGCAGAACTGGTAAAAGCCGTACTAAACGGCAACATAAACATGTACGAGGCACTTGTCAAACGTTACGAAAGGCCGGTGCGTGCCTTAGCGATCAGCATTCTACGTGAATACCATTTAGCCTCCGATGCCTCTCAGGATGCCTTCATAAAGGCTTTCGAGTATCCAACCGTCCTGCCCTCCGAACCCGAAAAAGGACA
>CAZKYP010000100.1:1331-12400 GCA_964556885.1 uncultured Pirellulales bacterium
AGGGCCAGGAATGCAACACCACCCTCCTTCGAAAGGCCGACGCCCACAGGGTCGGCCTTTTCATTTTTCATTGATTCTTATGCTCTGAATAATTAACATAATCAATCATGAGAATTCCGCTGACCAGATACGGCTTGCCGCAGGTTGTCATTTTCCCGGCGGCTATTATTATTGTGATGATTGTCCTTCTGCCGGTCACGATGGCTATTTTGCCGCCCTGGGCCGTCATATTAATACAACTGCCGCTGGCCGGCCTGCTGGTGTTTGCGCTTTCATTTTTCCGTGATCCGCACCGAGTCAGCCCTTCGGACAAGAACCTTCTCCTGGCGCCCGCCGACGGACGGATTACTGATTTAGAGGTCGTTCAGGAAAACGATTTCATCGGCGGAGACGCACTTAAAATCGGCATATTCCTGAGCATTTTCAATACCCACATCAATCGCGCCCCGTGCAATACAAAAATAGATAAAATAACATATAAAAAAGGGAAATATTTAAACGCCCTGAATCCAAGGTCCGGGATAGTCAATGAGTCCAATGACCTCGGATTAATAAGAACCGACACTCCAAACGACAAACTAATCGTCAGACAAATCAGCGGCGCTATAGCGAGACGAATCGTCTGCGACAAAACAACGGGCCAGGAATTAGCTGGCGGCGAGAAAATCGGGATGATAAAATTCGGTTCCAGAACGGAACTTTATCTGCCGCTAAGCGAAGATGCGAAGTGTCTGGTCAAAATCGGCGACAAGGTCAAGGCGGGCCTGACGCCGCTGGTTAGATACTCCGCAGGACATCCAACGGCACAAACACAGGATTTATAAGATGCCGAAATTCAGAACTGAAGAAGCAAAAAAAAGCCTCCTGCGCCGTGTGCGAAGGCAGAGACTTAAATACATTACGATTCTGCCGTCGCTGATTACGATTCTTAACGGCATATGCGGCTTCACCGCGATCATTCTCGCCGGGAAAAGCCCAAAGCTCGACGCTGTAGCTTCACAGACCCCCTTCTTCTCATTCGCTGACCAGTCATATTTCGCACTGTCCGGTTATATGATATTACTGGCCATGATTGCCGATATGCTCGACGGGCGGATTGCGAGAATAAGCCAGAACACCTCCAGCTTCGGCGGCCAGCTTGATAGTTTGTGTGACGTTATAAGTTTCGGCGTAGCGCCCGCATTTTTAATGCTCAAAATCCTGGAATACAAATTAATCGACTTCGCAGAAATAAATCACACGGTCCATATCCTTATTCTACGCTTCATCTGGCTGGCCGCCGCCGCATACGTCAGTTGTGCCGCAATAAGGCTGGCCAGGTTCAACGTTGAAAACGAAGAGGACGAATCCGCACACATGAGTTTTATAGGTCTGCCGACGCCCGCCGCCGCCGGGGTCATAGTCAGCCTGGTAATACTCCACGAGGAAACGCTTCCTTCGCTGAACTTGGTCATCTACATACTGCCGTTTCTGGCCATCGGTGTGGCTACACTAATGGTCAGCAGGATTCGTTATCCTCATATCGTAAACCAGCACCTAAGGGGCAAGAAGCCTTTTGCACATCTTATGAAAGTATTGCTGCTCCTTGCTTTCATAGTCTACATACAGGTGGCTTTAGTATTGATTTTCTGTGGATTCGCGGGAGGCAGTTTTTTGAAATGGCTCTATTATAAAGTAATCCGCCACAAAGACGGAACCATCCAGTCGACGCAGCACATGACTTTGGAGACCGCCGACGAACTACCATCGGCCGGCCATGACAGCACGCACTAAATGTAAGACGATATGCACTCGAATATCAAAGCATAATTACACAGGCAATCTTTGCCCCCTGTAATCCAGGTACGCCCAATACTCGAAGCAGTTTATTATTCGTATCGTAATATTCGTTTTCGCTATACTTTATCCAGGACCTGTCTCGTATCCTGATGCTTGGCGCAGCTTTGATTTATCTGGTAGTACCGCTCGACAACACTCGAAAGACGGGTCAGAAGCCTTCGACCTTCCGAACTCGCTTCCAGGCCCACGAACTGCAAACCAAGAGAAGTGCCCATACCATCCGCCGTAGGCAGGACGTTTCTGATCTGAACATTGAGTATTAACGGAGTCTCATAAGGCATTGGTGTAAAGCGAATACCGGCAAATTGTCCCTTTTTAAAATCCTGCACCTCGGTACCATCCTTGTGAGGTATCACAACCTGAGCTCCGCCTGCGGAAACGTCCATGAGCCGACCCTGCCAGCAATTGTGCATTTCCTCCGCCGCATCTTCCATCCGGCCATTGTCCCGGCTGTTGCCCTTGCGGTGCCACAGTAGTACTTTCACTTTCAGCGATTCCGGAACATCGATTCGGAAATAACTTCTCCTCTGAACCATTTCCATGTGTCTCGGCACCGCGAGCACGATTGTCCCTGCGCTCTCCTGGGTTGATCCCGGCTCGGTTGACAGCTCAAAACCTTCTACAGTCGTATCGAACACGAACTTGCCGTACCCGAACTTAAACGATATCCCGACCGGCTGCTGCACCCGGATATTGATAGGCCGGTTATACTGCCTCGACATGGCGCTCTCGACTCTGAGCTTGCCATCTGAAAGGCCGGTCATAATTACTTTCGCAACGTGCCACTTCTCTTTCGACAAATAAGACATGATGACCGGCACTCTTTTCGAAATTACGATTTGCAAAATCTTTTCTGGTTCAATCTCACCCGGAATCATTACTTCTTTCATATCACTTCCCCCGACATAAACTTACAGAAACTTCTTCAAAGTCCCTGTGTTAATTTTGCACCAGTCTTCTTATCGGCCCAATTTTTGCCCTTATGCAACTTAATTGTGATTTTTCATCACTATAAGGCACAACAATCGGGCCTCAGGGACTTATTAAAAATATATGAATAATTTTCGAGGAAACAAAACGGGTTCTGCACAAGATTTTACAGGAAAATTATTCAAAAAGGACTTACTCGAACAGCGAGCTTGCAAAAGGCTTTTTTTTCATGTAATATCTGCGTTTATATGAATGAAACTGCTGAAGGAATAAAGCCCGGTGGCGATAAAATAGCTCTTTTGGGCCTTTTTGTTATTGCCCTGCTGATTGCCCAATTAATAGTCGGCTCAAGGTCGGCTATTTTATTATCGGAGCCAATAGAACTGACACACACAGGCCTGTCGGTATCAATACCTCTCGGCAACGGCTGGCAAAGCAAAAAAACCTGGGTATTCCATGACAACGCCTTCATTCTGGGCAGTAATTACGCCACGAATCCCAGTAAACCCACCGCCCTGGCTCAGTGCCAATATCGGTTTGCGGCCGATATCTTTACACCACAGGAACTATTCAAACAGAAAGCCCTGGAAGTCACCGGGGTTATAGTAAATACCGACCAGGTACAAACCGACACACTCGTTTTCGACTGGGCGCATATAAACACGCCACAAATCAACCTGCACATGTTCATAGGCACGGCATTGCTGCCCGGCAATCATCAGCTCAATATAGAAGTTCACGAAATCGCGGGCAACTTCGACATCGCCGAAAAAGCTTTCATTAGCATAATAAACAAAGTGCACTTCGAAGATAACAATCTGCTCAGGGCCGGGGCCGAGATGATTGCTGTTTTTAAAAACAAGGGAATCGACAACCTCATAGACGAACAAAAACCACAGGGTTTTTACCTGATCGAAGACGCAGGAAAAAAAATCATCGGTTTTGTGACGGACATACTTGCCAGCTCCGCCCAGGACAACCCTTTCAACATTCACGTAGCCGGTTTTGTTTACATAAGAGGACGGAGCGGATATGAACAGGCAACTTCCTTCCAAAGCGACAATAACTACGACCAGTTCACATGGAAAGGCCAAACGTACCGCGGCAGGAACAAGAGTGGAACTGAAATAAATCTGAGCAAAGATGGGACGCTGATAATCAGTAAATACGGCCCGGAGCCTCTACAGGAAAGCTATATGATCGGCACTGCGGCTATACCCGATGCACTGCTCGGCCTTTTTTCATACGAGGTGCTCAACAGCAACGAGAAGGAAATCGCCGTGGATACGATTTCGATTGACGGCAAAATCGTTCCAACGCTTATCTCGAAAATAGAAGTCGGAGAGGATATACTTGCCGACGAGCAGACCGCCTACATTCTGAGGCTCGAACCGCTGGACGGTCAGGGCTTTTACGAACAGGTATACCTTGACAACAACAAGAAAATCTACAAAAGACTACTTCGCCAGGAAGATCTTTACACACTCAAAAAGGCAAGCATTGAAGAAATACGTGCGATATTCCCCGAACGGTCGAAAAATATCCTGCAGGACGTCGAACCCACAAACAAAGACATTCTCTGATCCACCTGAAAAAACTCAAGCAGATCCGATCAGTCTTTCCCCACCAGCTTCCGTAATCGAGGAAAATTTTTTTGCAAAACGCTAAACATTAATGTTGATACCTGATTTTAATATTTCACTCAAAAAACTTACCTTGGGAGCCGACGCTATTTCTTCGGGAGTGTAACCTTGTGCCTCAATAGGCCTCATAATTCTCACTGCTCCAACCCCCAATACTTCGAGTCGTTCCCTAAGATTCATTTGTTGGAAACTCTCTGATACTATCACCAGATCGATATCGCTGTCTTCCCTCGATTCCTCCCGAGCAAAGGAACCATAAAGAATAACCCTCTCAACCTTAATACCGTATTGAAGAAGCACTTCTATATATTGCTTCACTATTTCTTTAATCTGGGATCCTGCTTTATGCATTCTATTACCTTAAGCATTTTATTTAAATACTCTTGAGCGACTTCTTTAGAGTAGCTCGAGATTAGTTTCGACAAATCCTCAGGATATCTTGTTACAACAGCAACATTATTTATCTTACCGATAAAATCAAGCAGATCATCAGAAAACTTTACTCTTCCAAGATTAGTCAATATAATCAAGTCGTGTGTCTTCGGCGGGAATTCATCAGTCTCCTCACATACTATGGCCTTTAGAGCTTTCTCTATTGCCAGATGACACATAAAAATAACGTAGATATATCGTTTTGTTTTAAACATCTGCCTGGCTGTGTCTATATCGTAATCAACCATATCCAGCCAGTTTTTTGTCTCATCAAGCATTGCTATATAATAGCTCTACAAGCACCACAGTCAAGCGTTTTCAACAGAAACTCGCACAACAAAACTGTTCAATAATAGCTCAAAATAGCGTTTTCGATGCCTTTTCAAACCTCGGATTGACCGAAGACGTATTTAATCATAGAATATGTAAGAAATTCGGAAGATGGCTGTATTGATACTGACTGAAACCACGAATTAAAATCCTGAAAACGAAAGACTAATCATGTGTCTGGCGATACCCGCAAGGATAGTAGAATTAGAGGCCGACAGGGCGGTTGTCGACGCTATGGGCAATCGCTTCAAGGCCAAAACCACGCTTTTGCCGCAGGCCAAGTTGGGGGATCTGGTCCTGGTACACGCCGGTTTCGCCATCTCACTGGTCGACGAAGAAGAGGCTAAAAAGACCTGGCAGCTTATATCGGAAATCAACGAATTTATGGATACACCGAACAAAGTGTCGGGATAATTATGCTCGATAGAATAAAAAAAGCACAAGATCAAATGGCCACCGCCTGCGAAGCTTTAGGCCGCCGTGTCAATATCATGGAGGTCTGCGGCACGCATACTGTCGCCATCTTTCGCAATGGCATAAGGTCCATACTTCCGGAAAATCTCAAGCTCTTATCCGGCCCGGGCTGCCCGGTTTGTGTCACCGACCAGGGCTATATCGACACGGTACTGGAGCTGGCAGGGCGTGACGATTGTATAATTGCAACATACGGCGATATGATCCGTGTCCCCGGCAAAGACGATTCGCTCGAAACAAAGCAGTCAAAAGCAGACGTCAGGGTCGTGCTCAGCAGCGAAGATGCTTTGCAATTAGCCAGAGACAATCCGGAAAAGACCGTCGTTTTCATCGCGGTCGGCTTCGAGACCACAGCGCCCGCCACAGCGGTTGTAGTAAAGGAAGCGGCCGACGAGTCGATCGATAACTTCTGCATCTTAAGCGGGCACAAATTAGTTGTTCCTGCGATGCGTGCGCTGCTGTCTGGTAAAAACCACAACATAGACGCATTCCTTTGCCCTGGTCACGTAAGCGCCATTATCGGCTACGGCGCTTTCGCTGAGGTAGTGGAAGACTTCAAACGACCGTGTGTCGTTGCAGGGTTCGAACCGCTGCAGATAATCGAAGGCATTGGTGAAATCTGCCGTCAGCTAACTGACGGTAAAGCGGAGTTAAAATCAATATACGCCGCGGTGGTGACAGAAAAGGGTAATACCGCCGCACAGAAGATTATCAGCGAGTGCTTCGAGGCCGCCGACGGTTACTGGCGCGGACTGGGCAAGATTGAAAAAAGCACGCTGAAACTGAAAGAAAAATATAAACAATATGATGCTCTGAAACGATTCAAGATAACTGAGAAAATTGCCGAAGAGCCGGAGGGCTGTCGATGCGGCGAAGTTTTATGTGGATTGATCGAACCGCCCGAATGCACATTGTTCGGTAAAAAATGTACGCCGCTAAAACCCGTCGGGCCTTGCATGGTAAGCTCCGAAGGAGCCTGTGCGGCATGGTTCAAGTACGGTCAAAAAACAAATCAATGAAAAAAAAAGAACACAAAAAAATCCTGCTCGCCCACGGCGGCGGGGGACAACTGACGGATGAACTGATACGTAATTATATTCTACCCAGCTTCGACAACAAAGTTCTGGCCGAATTAGGTGACTCGGCAAAGCTGAATGTCCCCTCCGGCTCGCTCTGCTTTACAACAGACAGTTACGTCGTCAAGCCGTTGTTTTTCAACGGCGGCGATATTGGAAAGCTTGCGGTCTGCGGCACGGTGAATGACCTGGCTGTAGCCGGCTCGCGACCAGTCGCCCTGGCTTTGTCGCTGATAATAGAAGACGGATTCGAATTCGACCTGCTCGAAAAGATTCTGGCAAGCATAAGCCGGGCCGCAAAGGTAAATAACGTCAATATTGTCACCGGTGACACCAAAACCGTCGAAGCCGGAGCGGCTGACGGGATTTTCATAAACACCTCCGGAATCGGGGAAAGAATAGCCGGAGTGGAACTCGGACTCGAAAAAATCTCCGCCGGCGACAAAATCATCCTCAACGGCACTATCGGCGACCACGGCATGACCATAATTTCACAACGAGAGGATATTAAATTCCAATCACAACTGCAAAGCGACTGTGCCGGACTGGCCGGGTTGACCTGCGAGCTGCTGGAAAAATCGAATGGAATAAAATTCATGCGGGACCCGACCCGGGGGGGTCTGGCGGCAACGCTAAGTGAAATTTCCAGAGGCTGCAGGTTAAGTATAGAAATAAATCAAGCCGATATACCAGTTAAGCCAATGGTACAGGCGGCGGCCGACGCACTTGGATTCGACGTGCTGGCAATTGCTAACGAAGGCAAGTTCGTCGCTGTCGTTTCGCCGGAATCAGTGGACAAATGCCTGGAAATCTGTAAAAATCATCCGTTTGGTAAAGACGCCTGTATAATAGGTGAAGTTATCAAGACTCGCGACGTGCCCGTGGTGGAAATGGTAACCCTCATCGGCGGAAAGAGAATTGTGCAGATGCCATACGGGCGCGAACTGCCGAGGATTTGTTGATTTGTGGTGAGAAAGGCCGAACCGATGCATGAAATGATGGTTGCACAAAATGTGCTGGCCGCAATATCGCAGGAGGCTTCGAAGCAGGGCGAAAAGCCTACCGCAGCTAAAATCAGTTGCGGAATGCTCTGCGCCGTCAACGATGAACTGCTGCGTTTTGCCTTCGACGCCCTCGCAAAGGGAACTCCATGCGACGGATTAAAACTGGAAATCGAGCATAAGCCGATTCAGGCGCATTGCAAAAAGTGTAATAAAAACTATAATATTGACATTTCTTCCCCCGCGTGCCCAAAATGCAGCAGCAAAGATTACGAGCTGCTGCCGGATGCACCCTTAATGCTGGAAGAAATAGATTTTCAAACGGAGTAATACCATGAAAAAAGTAGACGTTGGCAGAAAAATACTAAGTGAAAATGATAAATATGCATTCGCGAATACTCTGTTTTTGACCGAACATAAGAAATTCTGCCTGAACATGATTTCATCTCCCGGCTCCGGCAAGACGACGATTTTGACCAGAACGATAACCGACTTGAAGGGCGAAATTAAAATCGGTGTAATTGAAGGTGATATCTCTACCGACCTGGACGCCAGGAGAATAAAAGAAACCGAAGCACCCGTAGTCCAGATAAATACCGACGGTGCGTGTCATTTATCTGCGGCCCAGATCAGCACCGCAATAAAAAAGCTGCCACTGGACAATACCGACCTGATTTTCATAGAAAACGTCGGCAATCTCGTTTGCCCGTCGGCATTCGAATTGGGTGAGAAAGGAAAAATCGTCGTGCTATCAGTCGCAGAGGGCGACGACAAGCCGGCCAAATACCCGGGCATCTTCGCAAAGTCAAAGGTCATGCTCATTAACAAGATCGATTTGCTCGAGGGTGGCCTGGTAGATTTCGACGTCGAAAGGGCAAAATCGGACGCCCGCAAGCTGAACAAAGGCATCAAAATCTTCCAAATATCCGCCAAAACCGGCCAGGGCATGGACGAATGGTATGATTGGCTGAGAAACGAAATTAAGCTGTAAGAGTACAAATCCCCAATGAAGATAAGAACTACTCAGTATTATTCAATGTGTACCACACCGGTCTTGCGGTCAGCATCGAGGCTGGCTTTCTTGATGACATCGTAAAGCAGGCGGCATTTGCGCACTTTCTCGAACTCGAACTTCGGATCCGACTTGTCGGTCGTGACCAGCGCGACGGTACCGATGCCGAACATACAGTCGAAGATGTTCCTGCGGAGCTTCAGGTCGACCACGCGAAACATATCCAGGTTGTCGACTCTCCTGTCGAGAATGCCCCTGCTCCACTCGATGCGGTCGGCGTTAACCTCGTAATACATCATCTTCAGTTTCATTGCCAGCAGCATAAGTATCAATACGACAATCACACCAAGCGCCATACCGACAGCGAACCTGTACCTGCCGACCATAAAAATCTGGCTCTCGGTCAGATTCAGGCCAAGGAATTTAATAACATAGATTTCTAAAGGGAACTTTATCAACAGCCCTGAGACAGCAAGAACTATCAATCCCTTCAGCATCGCCGGAACCATGCCAAACAGCGAAGGTCTGCCCGCGAACAGGACTTCGTCTTCATCCCAACCATCAGCCGACTGCATTCCGTATTCCGCCTCTGCAATCATGGCTCTGGCCTTCTTGCTGTGAAGAAATTCCCCGCAGAACCGGCACTTGATGGCCGCTTCCTGGATGGTCTCGGCGCAAAACGGACACGATTTGGTTTTTATGTCTACAGCTACCATTATCTCTTATATCGGAAAGATTCCGTTAATCTGAGCAGAAGTTTTTCTTGTTTTCAGTATTGATAACGTGGTTTTTCCTCACCCAGCTATATAATCCTGACAGGATAGATAAAAAATTAGAAAAAAACCTACAAAAAAATGTAAAATACTCTTGACATAATGTAAAGTAAACTATACATTATGTACGATCTGTTTTACATAACAGAAATAGAAATACACTTTAACAAGGGAAAAGGTCATGAACAGAGTACAGAAGATAGCCTGGTTTTTTGTAATTACGATTTCGATAGCCGTCCTACTTTCAACAGTTGCCATCGGAATCTTATACGCGAAAGTCGGATTGCCCAAGGCGATGGCAGGAATGGCTTTTCTGGGTATAGCAGGGATAGGAGGATTCGGGCCGCTTATCTTTAAAAAAGACAAAGGGCCGGTCACATGTGACGAGCGGGACGTAATTATCAACAGCAGGGCGGCCCTCGCGGGTTTCGGAGCGGCATACATGGTCGTTGGATTGGCATGTATGCTGCCTTTCTTCATTCTTGGTACAAACAGCCGCATATCCGTGACTTGGCTTCCCATGATATTTATGGGGGCTGGATTAAGCTCGTTTTTCATGCATTCAATTGCGATACTGATCCAATACGGCCGGGGGAGGAATCATGAATAGAACGCAGAAAATTGCATTATATAATCTGATTGTTATCATTATAAGCATGAGCTTTACCGCCGGCGCGGTGACAATGTTGGCGCTATCATTCGGATTTCCTGCGGCATCCGGCGGCTTCGGATTCTTAGGATTATGCATATTCACAGCACCGGCACCATTGCTTTTCAGAAAAGAAAAACAATACAAGGTCGAGTATGACGAGCGTGATATCCTGATTACTAAAAACTCGGAACTCACCGCGAATAATTGTTCTAATACTTTTTTAGTCGTGGTGAGCTTAACAGCGCTGTTCATATTCGGATTAAATGGGACCGTCTCTGTTCTGGCACTGCCTGTCATGGTCGCCGGGGCATACGCAATATCAGGATTAGCGAGGTCGGTGTCGGTACTGGTTCAATACGGCCGGGGTGCTAAAGGAGAACAATCATGAATAAGTTGCAGAAAAGGGCGTGGTACGAATTAGCCGGTGTTGTAGGAGCGGTTACAATTGCGGCCGTTGGGCTAACCATATTAGTCCACCTTAACTCAAAAGGAATTATCGGCCTCGTTGCATTTACAATTACTTTTTTGATTGTCGGTCTGGTTTCATTTCTCGGTAATATTAAAATTTACGCCCAATTCGACGAGCGAGAGAAAAAAATTTATAACAGGGCTTTCGCGCTCTCGGCCGGGGCTTTTATTGTTTGTATCTGTTTCGCATCGTTTTGCATTTTTTTTATTGCAGGCGGCAAAAGCAGCATACCCGCTTATGTCCCGCCGGCAATATTTCTCGCCGGCCTGTTCATATCCCAGTTCGTTCAATCGACGGCAATACTGATTCAATGCGCGTTGGAGGAAGAAGATGGGCAATGACAGACTCAGCAACCAGATACGCCGGCTGCGTTTTGACAACGGTGAGATGACCCAGCAGCAGTTGGCCGACAAGGCCGGCGTTACCCGCCAGACCATC
>CAZKYP010000101.1:0-5911 GCA_964556885.1 uncultured Pirellulales bacterium
CGGCCGACGAATACGGCAACGACCCGTCCAACTGGACCGCCGCTGCCCCTACCCCCGGCCAATAAAATTAAAGAAAACCAATAGACAATTCTGAAAGAATATAGGGATCTGGGGAGATTATTTGTTTTCGATGGGGAAAATCTGCACATTTATTCTCTATATATATTATAGGACCATGTGTATTGATGGTATATAGAAGAAAAAACGGATGGTAATGGGCTTTTTTGCCGATTAATATAATATTCGACAATAGTTATAAACTTAAAACGAATATATTATCCGGTATTTAATGGTTCGAGGATTGGCGTTGAGTGAACAACGCAAGTTAATGCCGATAGGGATCGCCGCTAAAAAAGCTGGAATATCGCGGCAATCTTTGCAATACTATATTATGATTGGACTGCTTCAACCGGCGGATATTACAACAACCGGCAGACGCTTGTTTGATGATAAAAGTGTCGAACTGATTAAGCTGATAAAAAAACTAAATAACAGTGGCTATACTTTGCGTGAAATACGAGAAATATTTCTTCAAGGCCGCTGACATTTTTCAAAGGAGCGAACAGTGAGTGATTACGAAATAGCTCAGAGAAGACGCAATCTTATCGTGGGAATTTTCGTATTGCTGGGTATAGTTGCGCTTGTATGGTTGATATTTAAGTTTGGTGATTTACCGATTAAAGTCAGTGAAATGCGTTCTTTTAATGTGAGTGTCCAATTCCCGAGGGCCAAAGGAATTCAAACCAATGCGCCTGTTGAGTTCTGCGGTTATCAGATCGGTAGAGTAACCAATGTAATGGCACCTGAGATACTGGAAGACAAACACACAGGTTTAAAATATTACCAGACGAAAGTGATACTGAGCATCGATAAGAGATATATCAACATTCCATCCAACATTGATGCAAAACTTATGACTCGAAGCCTCGGCAGCAGTTACATCGAGCTTGTCATTGATCCTCATAAACCTCTGGTACCTCTTGATCCCAACAAGCCGGAAACGGCCTACCTGACAAATGGGATGCTGCTTCAGGGAACGACCGGCATGACAAGCGAATTTTTCCCGGAAGAAAGTCAGAGGAAGCTTGAAAATTTAATCAACGGTCTTGAAGCTTTCATCGGCAACGCAAACGATATTATCGGTGACCAGGGGAATAAAGACAATGTAAAGACAATACTATCCAACCTCTCCGAAGCCTCACATCAGGCGATAGGAACACAGGATGAGTTCAAAAAATTCATCGCTGCCGGTACTTCTATGATACACAATGTGGACGCCAATGTAGCTGAAGTTGTTTCAGCCGTCATAGATACGAGCAATGATTTCCGAGAATTCGCTACCACGGGGACTTCCACCTTGAAAAGCGTCGACAACAAAGCAGACAAGCTCGTTGCGGCTATGGTCGAGACAAGTGCGCAAATCAGCCATGCTTCATCGCAGTTGCGTTTAATGCTTGAGAAAATGAACAACGGTCAGGGAACCGCCGGCAAGCTTGTCAACGACGGAAGGTTCTACGAGAACCTGCTTGAAAACACCGAGCAGTTAAAAGCATTGCTGGAGGAATTAAAGCTGCTTATAGACCAGGCCCATGAAAAAGGTCTTGGCTCGATATGGTAGGCATACAGAAATTTCAGACTTGAAATTAGAGCAGACAACCTGTATCATTTCCTAACCACAAATAAATAGGATGTACGACCTTTGAGGGGATAATGCATGTACTATCAGAGATTTCTGCTTTTTTTAATTCTGAATCTAACATTTGTTGCATCGGCCGCTGATGGAACCGACTGGCCGTGTTTTCATGGGCCGCAGCGCAATAATTTATCGAGCGATACAGGGCTTTTGCAAACATGGCCGGAGAATGGTCCGGAGCTTTTGTGGACCAATTCCGATATCGGACATGGGTACAGTTCGGTGGCAATAGCGGATAATCGAATTTTCACAGCCGGTATGATTGATAAGCAGACATACGTAACTGCTTTGGATTTGGCGGGCAAAAAATTGTGGCAGTGTCTTAACGGACAATCCTGGCAGGCCTCGGAACAGCAGACCTGGGCTGTGCCGTACGCAGGCTCTCGTGGCACGCCGACCGTTGACGGCAATACGGTTTACCATTTGTCCGAGCTTGGACGGTTGGCTGCGTTCGATGTCCAAACCGGCCAGGAAAAGTGGAACGTGGGATTATTAAAAACCTTCGAGGCGGAGCGGCCTGAGTATGGTTACAGCGAATCTGTTCTGGTTCACGGTGATTCACTTATATGCTGTCCCGGCGGCACTAAGGGCTATATAGCGGCGATAAATAAAAGTTCGGGAAGCACATTATGGGCCAACACCGATGTAAAAGATGCTGTCGGGAACTGCTCAGTGATAATTGCGAACATCGAGGGCGTCGAGCAGATTATCACGATGAGTCAAAATCGTGTGCTCAGTTTCAATCCAAACAATGGACAACTGCTCTGGCAGTTCCCGTTTGCCAACGCTCGGGAGAACAACTGCACTGATGTAATTGTCAGCGAGAATCTGGTCTACGCTTCAAGCGGCTACGGCAAAGGCTGTATTCTGCTGCGGCCGCAAAAACAGGCTGATGGGACATTTTCCGTCGAGTCGGTTTGGACGAGCGAACTGCTTGATAATCACCACGGTGGTGTGTTACTACAGAACGGTTATCTATATGGCGCTGGTCATGAGTCCCGCGGCTGGTTCTGCCTAAATTTCGAAACCGGACAAAAACAATGGCAGTTTGACGGCAAAGGCTCTATGACTTATGCAGATGGTCACCTCTATTGCCTTGAAGAAAGAGGTACAATGTCACTTGTCAGGGCAACGTCTGAAAAATGGGACGAGGTTGGCTCGTTTCGTCCGGCGCGCGGCGGTAGCGGCCTCTTTTGGGCACATCCGGTTATTTGCGGCGGGAGACTCTATATTCGCCATTCAGAACATCTTATGGCTTATAACATTCGAAAAAATTGATTGAATAAACACTCTCAACGGTTAGTCTTCACCCATGCGATTGGAATCAAAATCAATTCTAATGGAGTGATGTCGGTAAAACTCGTTTCTGTGATACTATTATCTATAGAAGCTTCTTTGAAGTCTATAGATACCTCATTTGAATAGCCGGACTCACTCGAATTCGTATCTATCCCCGTGACAACATAATAATAAGTAGCATTGTGAGGAACGTTCACATCTTCATAATTCGAGCTGATCAAGAGCGAGTTGTTAAGTTTGCTGTAATCAATACCTGAAGTTGTCGAACGATATACATTATAACCTGCAAGGTCGCTTTCGTTGACGTCGTTCCAATCAAGCACAACTGATGTATAATCGGCAGTTGCCGTCAGGCTGGTGGGGGCCGCAGGTGATTTTGTCAGCACAACTTCCCCACCGTCTGGTACCACATCGAACATCATGTGTTTTATCGAATTGACATCCCAAATACATGCATTTTCTGACCGATCGTTCTGTGAGACATTGGCGGCCGACCAGCCCGGAGGCAGAGGTCTGCGTATAGTAATCGGGTAATTATAGATTGTATTATCGAGATTGTCTGTTACCTGTAAAGTGATGCTGGTATCTTGATTGGAAGATTCTTTAACCGAGGCAGCATTTCGTTCTTTTATATAGCGCACGACGTTTCCAAAAGTCGATACCCAGAATTTGTCCCTGTGAGCGTCGAGATATTCAAGGCTTTCTAAAAGTGTTGTAGACGGAAGCGGCGAATATCCTCCGTCATTATCGATACCATGTATCAGGAATACGCACCATCCATTTGAGGTTGCAGCACTTTCGAATTTAGTATAGAAGTTTTCATCTGTCTTTACCGAGCCCTGGCTGCCGCAAATTATAGAACTGATTTGGTAGAAATTAGAGGGAGTACTTTTTTCGATGTAGCCTTGGCAGTGCCGTGCTGCGATATAGTATTGCATGGTGAGTGTCAGGTTGCCGGGTACGCAATAGGGGTAAGCCAGGGTGATGCATTGCTCACCTTCTATATGCGAGTTAATTGTATTTTGAGAATTCTCCAGTTCCGCAGTCTGCTGTGCAATGGTCAGTTGGTTCAGATAAGAATGAGAAATAGTATGACTACCGATTTCATGGCCCTGGGCGGCGGCATTTTGCAGGGCCGTCCAGTTGGGTGACCAGTTTATAACAGGATACATCGTTAAATCGAAATCGAATTCGTTAAACATAGGTATTGCTATTGCGTACTGATTAGAGCAGCCGTCGTCAAAAGTGTAACTTATCGCTGCCTGGCAAAATCCTCTCCATGTGCCAATCTCGTAAGGAGGATCGATAGTTTGAGAATATCCTGAATTACCTGTTATAAGGAAAGCAGCAAATAACAGAATACCAATTACCTTTTTCATATATAAGCTCCATACAATAGTTCTAATTTAATTATTTATCGGTTCTAAAGGGTGATGCCGGTAAACCTTCCTTATTATATAAATTTGCACCTTCAGGATTATCTGCCCATGCGTACCGGACAGCAAGCGGATTAGTTACTTTGTCATTCCAGACCACGACTTTATCACCCACTATTTCTGCATTTGCCCAGACGAATTTTTTATCGGCACCGGCAATAGCGAAATATTTCAATTCACCGCCTCCTTTGACAACCAATCCGCTGCCGGTGTTTTCAAATGTTACTATGATTTTGTTTCCTTCGATTTTAATCGACTTATAAATAGGGCCTGAATAAACTACTGTTTTGTCACCATAAGCCACCCTTTGAGCCGCAAGTGCCAGCCGCTTGCCAACATCTTCCTTATTCAAAGGGTGAATGTCATTCCATTCACCGATATCGATGGCAACTGCCATTGCGGTATTGGGAACAGAAAGTGTTTTAAGCTGAGCTTCTCTCAACTCGGCCCAATTGCTTTCGAAAGGCTGGGCTTTTGCTTCCATGAAATTTGGCAGTTGCACGTATAAAAACGGAAAATTACCCAGGTTCCATTTTTCTCTCCAGTCGGTTATCACGGCAGGAAACAATTTCTGATATTCAAGCGGTCTTTCAGCATTGGATTCACCCTGGTACCAAATCACTCCTTTGATTGTGTAGTTCAGCAGCGGGGAAATCATTCCGTTGTATAAACCCATCGGTTGCCACTCGATAAAGGTTTTGCCCGGTAATGGATCCATGGTTGCACCTAATTTGTATTGCCACTGGCCTTTCAGGTCGATTGTTTGCCCTCCTGCGGACAACTGGTACGGTTTGTCGAGAACGAAACCACCTCGGCCTGCGTTGCTGACGACTCTTACTACAATGATATTTTTTCCTTCAACAAGCAAATTTTCAGGGACATCATATCTTCGTGGCGGATACTGATATGAAATCGTTCCGACAAATTTACCGTTAATGTAAGTCGTGTCACTATCTACAATCCTGCCTACCAACAGTTTCGCCGGCTTGCCGGCCATAGATGCAGGAACATTAAATTCCTTTCTGAACCATACAACACCGTTTACATTCCCAAGCTTTCCGTCCGCCCAGTAACCCGGCACGTTCATAGTTGCCCAATCGGAGGCATCGTATGTCGTATCGAACCATGGTTTTTGGCTGTCCGTCAAGCCTTTATCTTTTTGCTTCAAGAGGTTGTACCACGCATCGCTGATGGCTTTGTCGTTGTTTGCTATTTGATTGACGTAGTCGCTGTCCCTGAATTTTTGCATTGTTGCAAGGTGATTCGGGAATTCTTTTAACGCATCCTCACTCAACCATGCCTCGGCAGGCGAGCCGCCTACGCTTGCATGAATCAAACCGATTGGGACCTTGTATTTTTCATATAACGCTTTTGCAAAAAAATAACCTGTTGCAGTAAATCTCATAACGTTTTCAGGATTTGCCGATTCCCATTTGCCGGATTCCAGGTCTTCCTGCGGCGTGTTAAAATCATACCTCTTGGA
>CAZKYP010000101.1:6011-12385 GCA_964556885.1 uncultured Pirellulales bacterium
GCCCAGCCCCATATTTTTACGTCAGCGTTCCTTTGTAATACCATACCGTCGCTGATTAATCGCGGAAGCCTGACTCGGCCAAAAGCTGTTTGGGAAATGATTAATACAAAAAAGAATAGGATTGAACAAAATCTTCTGAAATTCGATTTCATAATGTATTTCCTTTATATGATTAAGTTTTACGCTACTTGTAGTTGATAAATGTTTTTTTTACCGTTGATATTTTAACTAAATTCGAAGGTTCTTAACAGTAAAAAACTGTATATATTATAACTGGGTATTATTAAATAAGGCGATTTCCAACAGCAACAGCATGAGTTTTTCGTTGAAAATCCAACCTTAATTCTACGGGTTTCAATCCGTAGATAAAGTTATCCGCCATAGGCGGACAGGTAAAACCTGTGGAAATTTAGTGACAAACGACAATAATCCTGATAGTATTTGATTAATCTGTTTTTCAGACAAGACGATTAGGATATTTGCAAACATGTCCGGACTTTTGCAATGATATATCGAACGGAGTCAATAAGGCGAAGGAGGAATACACATGCCACAGTCTGAAATGACACGACGTCGTTTTCTCAAAACAATCGGGGCCGGATTATCAACACTGGCATTGCCATATCCGGCGTTCTCATCCTCCCAGACTGCGAAAAAGCCGAATATCGTACTGATTATGGCCGATGATATGGGCTATTCCGATATAGGCTGTTACGGTGGAGAAATCCAGACACCCAACCTGAACAAACTTGCTTCGAACGGCATCCGCTTTACCCAATTCTATAACACGGCACGCTGCTGCCCGACGCGGGCCAGCCTTATGACCGGGCTCTATCCGCACCAGGCCGGTATGGGATGGATGACCGTAAGAAATCTTGGAACAGAAGGTTACCGCGGCGACCTGAGCAACCGATGTGTCACGATTGCGGAAGTGCTCAAACAGTCCGGATACGGAACCTACATGAGCGGCAAGTGGCATTTGACTTTCGACGAATATTGGGATGGCCCGAAGCATAGCTGGCCTATTCAGCGAGGATTCGACCGGTTCTACGGAACTATTAACGGTTCGGGTAGTTTTTATACTCCCGATACTCTGACTCGTGACAACACCAGAATACAGGCACCTTCCGAAGGCTACTATTATACGGATGCCATCAGCGATAATGCAACCAGCTATATTGCGGAGCATTGCAAGTCGAAACCCGACAATCCATTTTTCCTGTATGTAGCCTATACCTCACCGCACTGGCCGCTACACGCAAAGAAAGAAGATATTGCCAAGTATAAAGACAAGTATCTCAAGGGCTGGGACGCATTGCGGCAGGAGCGATACACCCGTATGATTGAAATGGGAATTATTGATAAAAGCTGCGTTTTGACCGCCCGTGAAGAAAATGTTACTCCCTGGGACGAAGTTGATCAGGAAAAGAAAGAATTGATGGCTATGAAAATGGCTATTTATGCCGCACAGGTTGATTGTATGGATCAGGGTATCGGCCGCATTGTTTCAACGCTGCAGAAAGAGGGACAACTTGATAATACCTTAATCTTTTTCTTATCTGATAATGGTGGTTGCGCCGAGACCGGTTCGTGGGGATTCGACAACAATAAAGACGGGGTGCTCGGAGAAAACAGCTCATTTTCCAGCTATGGTGCCTCATGGGCCAATGCGAGCAATACGCCGTTTCGCCGCTACAAGCACTGGGTGCATGAGGGTGGAATTTCCACGCCTTTGATTATACATTGGCCTTCACGGGTTAAGGAGCATGGAATATTTCGCCGACAGAGCGGCCATGTGATTGACATAATGGCAACCTGTGTTGACGTTGCCGGAGCAACATATCCGTCCGAGTTTAAAGGTAATACAGTCACTCCGCTGGAGGGCAAGAGTCTTGTCCCCGCTTTTGGAAATGGGAATATCGAGCGTCAGGCGATTTACTGGGAGCACGAGGCCAATCGAGCCATCCGCGTCGGGAAATGGAAACTGGTTTCAAGGTATATTTCCGAGGATAACCTCGGTCCATGGGAACTATATGATATGGAGACGGATAGGTCGGAGACCAAAAATTTGGCGAAGGAATATCCGGATCGTGTGAAAGAGCTTGCTGCAATGTGGCAGCGATATGCGGAGCGAGCGACTGTGTTGCCTTTAGACGGGCGTGATTGGAACGAACGCCTCAGGAACCCTGTCAGGAAACCTTAATTTATTGGGAAATATAAAATGAATGGAAAAATAAATAGAAGGGATTTCATGAAGGCCCTTGGTATCGGCGCGGCCATTGCTCCTATGAGCCTGGCTGCTATGTCCGATGATAGCCGGAAATCATCCACCGGCAAGCCGAATATTATCATAATCATGTCGGACCAGCACCGGGCCGATGTATGCAAACGAGAGGGTTTTACATTGGATACTACACCATTTCTCGACAGCCTGGCATACAAGGGTACATGGTTCAACCGAGCCTACACATCAATGCCGGCGTGTGTTCCCGCCCGCGTAAGTATGTTGACCGGCCGCTACCCAAGTGCGACCAGGGTCCGTTCGAATCACAATGCTCGTGACGCAACATACGAGAAAGATTTGATTGACGTGCTGCGGGATCAGGATTATGCAATAGGTCTATGCGGCAAGAATCATAGTCATCTGAGGCCGGACAAGTTTGACCACTGGTTCGAGCTGTCGCACGATGGCGGCTCAGGAGCGGAGCGAACCGAACAGGAAAAAGCCTTCGATTCGTACTTGCGGAGCCTTCGTCACAGTGCAGCTTACGAACCGACGCCGTTCCCACTCGAATGTCAATGCCCTTATCGTGCGGTTTCAAGTGCATTGAACTGGATAGATACTATCGAGAATAAACCATTCTTTTTATGGCTGTCTTTTCCTGAGCCACATAATCCATATCAGGTTCCTGAGCCGTATTTCTCGATGTTTCCACCTGATTCTGTTCCACCGACACTATCAGGTAAAGAAGCACTAAAGGTCAAAGGATTTAAGTTCCAGTTTACGAGGCAGTTGGCTGAAAGAGCATTCCCTGATTACGACAAACAGGTTATTCGGGCACGATCTAATTATTTCGGAATGCTGCGATTGATCGACGATCAAATTAAAAGATTTGTACAAAACTTAAAAGACAAGGGAGTTTACGATAACACTATCATCATATACCTTGGTGATCATGGCGATTTTGTGGGTGAGTACGGCCTGGTTCGTAAGGGGCCGGAATTGCCGGAATGTCTGGCACGAATCCCCATGTTCTTTACAGGCCCCGGTATTGCCTCAGGTATTCAACCGCATTCAGCACATATTTCGATTGTCGATATTATGCCGACGTTGTGTGAGGCGATTGGACTTTCGCTGCCAGTTGGCGTACAAGGTCGAAGTCTGTGGCCGCTTCTTACAGGTAGAGATTACCCGAAAGAGGAATTTGTTAGTATCTATGCTGAACACGGATTCGGCGGCTTACACTATACGGCCGAGGACAAACTTGATCCTGTCAAAGAGGGAGCTATTAACAAAGCGGTGAGCTATGACGAATTGAATAGCTGGTCTCAAAGCGGCACGATGCGGATGTTGCGAAAAGGCGATTGGAAGCTTATTTTCGACATGCAGGGCAAAGGGCGGCTTTATAATCTTGCAAATGACCAGGTCGAGCTAAATAATCTTTATAATAATCGAGAAACCGCCGAGATTAAGCAGCAGATGTTAGCTGACCTTATGGCATGGACCCTTCGTGTTCAGGACCCGTTGCCGCTGCCGAGAAGCAGGTATATTATGAAAACCGATCCTCACAACTACTGGTCTCCGTACCGAAAGACATGAAACAATCTTTCTTTAGGATTACGAAAACGCAGTGGTTTCAGGTAGTTTAGTACTGCGGACTAAATTAGTTGACTGGGTCTGACAAGAGAGCCTGAGCGAAATTGATCGGCGAGTTTTATAAACTGCGGCCGGGAATAATCGAAGAACATGGTATAGCTTTCGCAGAAGTAACTCTCACAATTGAAATTTTTCGGGTCTAAAGGAATGCGGTCCTTCAAACAGCCGCCCCAGCATACGGCCAGGTGTCGACATGCAAAGCACTTGCTACACAGTTTTCGCTTGTTCTGCATCAAATCCATTTTTGCAGCGTCTGCCGCAAGTTTTTCCATGGGAGTTTCCATAATATTGCCAAGCCGCCATTTTGGGTCGACAAAGAAATCACATGGGAATACATCACCGGTATGTTCGATAACAATATAATGGTCGCATTGCCTGTCGAATGTACAAATAGTGTGCCGGCCGCTGATGCAATAACTCAATAGTGAATCGAAGTTGCGGATACTGAGGTTCTGCGGGCCGAATTTCATCCAGCGATCGAAGATTCGACACAAGAACTTTCCGTATTGTTTCGGTGAAACGGAAAAATCTGTAATCCGCCCGTTCCTGGGATCAATCTCAACACACGTAATAAATTGCATGTACCTTATACCGAGATCTATAAGGAAATCGAAAATCTCATCCGGGTGTTCCGCTGTGATATTGTTTATAAGAGTCAGGGTATTGAACTCGACATTATGTTCCCAGCAAAGCTCGATTGCTCGCATTACCTTATCGAATGTTCCGTGACCGCCCGAATCAAGCCTATAATAATCATGCAGCTCTTTCGGCCCGTCGATACTGATGCCAACCAGAATTTTTTTTCCCTGCAGGAATTTGCACCACCGATCATCGAGCAGAATAGCATTAGTTTGAAGAGAGTTGTTTACTTGTCGGTCAGGTGTGCCATATTTTTGCTGCAGCTCGACAGTTTTTTTGTAGAAATCCAGACCAGTCAGTGTAGGCTCGCCTCCCTGCCAGGCAAAACCGTAAAACGGGAATTTGAGTTTCATGTAATCACTGATGAGCTTTTCGAGAACATCATAGCTCATGCGCTGCCGGCCCCGGCCAAGGTCCGGCGCACGATCTTTGTAGAAACAATACCTGCAATCAAGATTGCAATCTGAACCGGACGGTTTAATTAAGAGCGTAAACGGTCTCATCTAAGCTATATTAATGATTGCCAATCCTAATTCAAGAAGTATCTAAATATGGATTTTCATAAGCGTGTGTTTCCCATCAGTAATAATGGCCGGATATACGCATATTTTCAGAGGTCAGAAATCAAAGGCTGTTGAGAAATTGCCGGACCTAAGTTTGCCGAGCAGCAAAGCAGAATCGAATATAAAAACAGGGACAGATAATATCGATGTCACTGAGGGTAAAAACTTTGCCATTACATTGGCCAAATTGAGCGGAAATTTACGGACTCCATTGGACTCTACTGGACAGACGAACAGCGATAACGATAAAGATAAAGCGGTTTTGAATGCGCCCGGCGGGATTCGAACCTGCGACCTCCGGTTTAGGAAACCGATGCTCTATCCTACTGAGCTACGAGCGCTTCAGAGGCTAATTGCATGAAATATAGCAACTGAAACAGGTCGCTGTCAATTCCTTTCTTCAATCCCCTGAAATCAGAATATCGATGGACATAATGACTCTTAAGCAGTAAGTTATCGGCGAAGACTCAATATGTCGTAAGTAGGACTTGTTCAATAAAGGATTGATTTCATGAAAGACGACTCCGAACCAGTCAATGCTGCGGAAATCAAGAAACCACCGATCGGTCTTGCTGTTTTCATGCTGGTCGGCCCGTCCATGGTCTGGGCAGCAGAATATATAGGCTCCGGCGAGGTCATCCTGGCCACACGAACCGGAGCGATTTTAGGTCCGACAGTTCTCTGGGTTCTTGTCCTGGGAGTTTTCTTAAAATTCTGGATCGGCATGAGCGGCGGCCGATATACAGTCTGCACAGGCGAGGGCATGGTGGATATGTTCAGCCGGATGCCCGGGGCCGAAAAACTGGGCGGTCTGGATTGTGTTAGTGGCACAGTTTGCGGCCGCAGCTTTTTCGATAGGTGCTGTTGCCACGGCGGCGGGAGTGTTTGTAAACAGCCTGATTCCTATCGGTGCCGGATTGGCGGGCTGGATTGTCACATTTGTTGCGGTTGGCATTGTCTGGTCGGGAATATTCGATATCCTGAAAATGGTTATGAGCGTTCTCGTGCTGATTATCGTAATAGGCGTGATATATGTCGCCGCTTATGTCTTTCCGGGGCTGAGTGAATTAATCAAGAGTTTCATCCCCAACGTTCCTCAGGTTCCGCAGTGAGCGCTTGCCTTTGAGGGAGTCCGTGAAAATCCGTGGTCTGAAATATTGCCGCTGCTGGGCTGAAGTGCAAGTGGTTTTGCCAGTCAGGTATGGTATACATACTGGGTGCTCGGCGCCGGCTACGGAGCCGCGGCGGGCAGGGGATACGGCAGGGCCGCTGATATTACTATGCTGAAAAACATG
>CAZKYP010000102.1:0-11955 GCA_964556885.1 uncultured Pirellulales bacterium
TTACCATTAAATCGAGCTTAGGATCGATCAGAACCGACTCAACTTTAAGCGTTTCACCCAATTTAATACGTGTATCCCTTGCAGGAGACGTAAAAAGAACTTCCGGCTTAGTGGAAAAATCCAAAACAAAAGGTTCGTCTTCACGAATACCAACCACCAACGGCGGAGCTTCATCAACGCGGCCCCACGAATGACCATCCGCATGTATATTACGACAAATGCCAACATGCAAATCATCGAGGTATACATCCAGATCAGGTGAATAATCCCCCACAGGAACTTTGCAAATGCTGTAAGGTTTTCGATTTCCATCAAAATCGCGTCTGCCGCCAAACTGAAAACATGCCCGGCCACTGAACAATGTACCGCTTATCTTAGCATTTTTCCCGGCCAGATTGACCGGTGCGGCCTTTATAATTCCATAGGCACCTGAATACGGCCTGACTATAAGCTGTTTTCCCGATGGTGCTGCGGAAAAACAATAATCGATCCCGTCTATTTTGCGAAATTCCTTGAGCCAGTTGAAGCTCCTGTCGTCAACCCGGCCAAAATCCCCGTTGGGAACCAGGTGCAGAGCAGTAGACGGATTATCGAACCAGCCGGTGATACGTCGGTTGTGCCCCAGCCAGACATCGTATTTGTGTCCTGCGATATTTATATTTCCTCGAAAGGCCTTTGTTGTAACAAAAGATACACCACTCGTACCATCTTCAATAATGAGCAACCGCGGCAGGACCTCAAGCAGCCGCACACCGTCGTCACCGAAAGCCATTGGTATACCGATACAATCGAAACAGACCTGTTTTTCGATACTCGAATCGTTGACAAAGGTTTTCCCCGGTGGATTTTCCTGGACCGCAATCGGTTTGTCATTCGTCAAATCCAAATCACCGTTCAAATCGAAATATAACGTGTCGTATGTCAATCCCGCCCCGCCGGAGGCATCGAGGGCAAAACAATACCATTTACCGGTAAAGCCATTATGATATTCATACGGAAGGTGAATCGAACCAAAGAGCGGCTTGTCGCTTACGAACCGCGGATAAGCCGCAACATTCGGATCGGGCTGTGTTACGCACTGAGTACCCTGTCCGTATGTAAATTCACGATATAATTGCTCGGGCACATCAAATGCGGATATTTCCCGGAGCTCGACAACCTGCTCTTCGGGTTTTCTCTGACAGCCACAAACAATCAGAACACAAAATGCCGCGATTACGAGTCTATTCCAAAACAAATCACACCAGTAAAATTTAACTTGTCCTGAATTTTTCAGTTTTTATAAATCACAAATTGTCGTTCTGCAGCTACTTTGCCATACAGTTCCTTCGTATCGTAGAGCACCTTGATTGTAAATGTCTCTTCGTTTCCATTAAGTTTGATGTTTTCCGGCACCCGCCACGAGTACCCGCATGTACCACCTCACCCAAAGGGCATAACGCCAGAGATAACTTTTTCACCGTCAGCCCGCGAGATTATAACCTGGGGCTTAATTCTATCGTAATCCGATGAAGGTACCAGAAATTGTAAGAATATAAATAAACCTGTAAGAATCAAAATTCCAATTATAAAAGTAACAGGGAGAATACGGTATTTTTTCCGAAGGCGGGACGGCAAAAACCAGAATAAAATCACAGGTATAATCAGTGCGGCTATATATTTTATTAAGTCCGGATTTTGAAATCCTTGATACGGCTTGCTTTCGATGCTTCGAATCATAATATTGAGCTTAGGGTCTACTAAAACAGCCTCTACCTGCAATTGTTCACCCGGCTTGATTCTTGTATTCACGGCAGGTGACGCAAATATGACCTGAGGTTTATTGGAGAAATCCAGAACAAAGGGTTTATCCCTGCGGATTTTAATCCCATATACCTTATCGTGATTGATATCTCGTGACTTGCCGTCGGAATAATAATTATCCGAAACATCTAATCTCAAATTTCCAAAAGTAATCGTCAGGGAAACCGGCAAATAGTCACCTACCGGAAGCAAACAACTCCGAATCCGGGCCGGTCGATTGTCTTCCCACTCTCCTTCAACGGCTACCGCCGCATCTCTGGAAAGCAATGAACCATCCATTTTTTCGTTGAATACAAATCTCCAGCCGGAGCCTATCTGAAAAATACCAAAGTCACCCACGTAAGGTCGAACATATAATTTATCTCCAGCAGGTGTTGCTGAAAATCGATAATATTGACCCTCAATTTTATGTAATGTCAATAAAAAATCGGCATATAACCAGGTCGGGCCTCGTTCGGATTTTTTTTGTGGAATCAACTCAAAATTCGTGGAAGGCTGGTCGAACCAGCCTGAAATTAAATACTTATGCCCTAATAAAACATAGTATTTATGGCCTGCGATTTCAACTTCACCTGTGTGAGCTTTGGTAGTGACTAACCTCAAAGATGAATAACCACGACTGGAAACTATCAATCGCGGCATTACCTCCAGGGGACGCTCGCCTTCGGAGCCGAAGGGGAAATTAATATTCAGATATTCGAAACAGACCTGCTGTTCGACTGTCTTTCCTACTTGAAGCAATGCACCCTCAGGGGGATTGCTGATGACCGACACAGTTTTATCGTCTGTCAAATCCAGGTTAAAATTCGAATCAAACCAGAGCCGGTCGTACCCGCTGCCGGTTCCGTCGGACTCGTCGATTACGAAATGGTACCACCGCTCCTCAGGCTCCGGACAAAGTCCCCTCGGTAACAAAATAGAACCGTAAAGTGATTTTTCCGATGTAAGATCAGGATAAGTTACATTCGGATCGGCCAGTGTTTCACATACGACACCCTGTCCGCCAATTAAGGTTCTGTTTAGCTCAACAGGAATTTCAAATGCGGATATTTCCCGCAGCTCGATGTCCTGCTCTTTGGGATTGTCCGCAAAGCCGCATCTGAATATTATAAGCACAAGACAAAGTACCGTGATTGTAAATTTTACAAGTGACAAAATGCACCAAAAAATTTAACCAATTGCCCGCTTTTCAATCGCGATAAATCACAATCCGCCGCTCAGCAATCATCTTGCCGTAAAGCCCGCGCGTGTCGAATGTAGTCCTGATTGTAAAAGTTTCCTGGTTTCCGTCAAGCTTAATATCATTTGGTATTCGCCACGAATACCCGCAGGTGCCGCTTCAGCCAAAGGGCATTTTGCCCTGAGCAACAACCTGACCGGATGAATTGATAATCTCAACTATCGGATCGATAGACTCGAAGTTCGCGTATTCGGTGCCGTCCGGCAGCTTGATATTATCGCCTTTTTTCTTTTTTGTATCTTCCAGAGCACTGATTAGCAAATTCATCTCAGGATAAACAAGAATCGCCTCGACCTTCAATTCAGTTCCGGCTTTGAAACGCTGGTCCGCGGCCGGATTATTGAAAATCACCTCCGGCTTTTCCGTCAGGCCGAAAACGAAAGACTTACCCGCCCGAACCTTCATTCCGAATACCGGCGGCTCTGTCGGTTTTTCACCCGGCATGGCGATTTTTATATTGAGTCCCACTCTAATCCCGTCATACCGGACAGCAATCCTGAACGGCCTGTAATCACCGACGGGAACCTTCAGCTTTCCATCTTCTTTTTCACATTTAGCAACATCAATGATGGCATCCCTGCTCTGAAGCCAGCCAAGCTCTATCGTACCACCCTTCGTATCGTTTCCGGCGGAACCGACCTCAAGAAGACCATACGGGCCGCTGTAAGGTTTCACGGTGAGCTTGTCACCAAAGGCAGTGGCGGAGAAGGTATAAAACTTTCCGTCTACGAAACGCCAGGCGGATAGAATCGGTATCCTTTCAAGATTGTTTCCAAGAAATAAATAAGTAATCTGCCGGTCATAGCTGCCGGATATCATCGAGCTTTGGCTTAAAACAGCTTCGAATTCCTTCGAGCCGACCAGGATATTGCCCTTTCGAGCTATCGGGAAGATAAAGCGAACGATTTTATGTCCGGTTTCTGCGGGAGCTGGGGATGGCCCAAAGCAGTAAACGGCAGAATCGAAAAACTCAAACTTCAATATTCACAGACAACAGAATCAGTCAAGACTTTAATATAGCTTCACGAACTCACGAGTAAGCCTGACGAACCCCAAAAATGGCGAGCAAAGCTATCACAAACGGAAGCTGTAGAGTGGTGATAAAACGCTCCGAAATTGACTCCCGTTTTCTTGAGAAAATATGTACAACCTGACTACAATCAGAAAGGCCAATATCTCCCTATTATTTAAAAAGCTGATTTTTTAAGTTCTTAATTATCATCAACTTAAGGCCTTTAAAAAATGGTTACCATCTTCAATGCCCTCTGCTCAAATATTATTATATAGGTCTCAATAAAAACTTGTGTAAACAGGGATTGTAGTATTTGATGAGCTCTTGTAGCTGACCTGTTTTGGGCCAGGAAAAAGGTTTACACAACATCATAACAAATTGTAACTAAGTCACAGGTTTAAGTTTTGGGATTCCTAATACTTTAGATAAAACTCGATAAATGTTTATTAGATCTAAACGTCCCGTGCTATTGAAATCTGTGCCTTGGCATATATCTGGACTCGAACACTAACACTATGGTCATATGAAGTTTTAGAATTTCAGGACTAAGGATAGACATATTCGTCGGCACCAATGTCTATTCTATTGCCAATAATCCGTGGGTTGCCATCTATATCAATATCATCAGCATCCATAGGATAACTTGGATCGCCAGCGTCTATGCAGGGAGAGCTTCGCTGTAAATGCCAGTCTGCACTTATACCATCATAATCAGTACCTGCACCAGATGAAGGATCAACAAATATTGGATCTGTATCAATGTTATTTGCATAAGCACCATTAAAAACAGATCCAGTACCCACTAAACCAAAGTGAGTTGCACCCCCTTGTATATCGTTCCAAAAGAAATTAGGATCCGAGTCGTAGTCTAAACATATTTGTTGTCCTTCGAACATAGCGGTATTACCGTAAATAATGCTATTAAGAATTTCAGGTTCGGAGTTATTATCACAAAAGAGACCGCCTCCATAATTTGATATGTTATTTGAAATTGTATTGTTAATTATCTTTGGACAGCAGTTGACGTTACATTTAATTCCACCGCCTGAAAAACCACGATTATTTACTATGATATTATTTACTATAATTGGTGAGCAGACTTGACAAAAGATACCCCCACCTCCAGAATTATATGCATAGTTATTGCAGATAATATTGGAAGCTATAAGCGGTGATGAGGATAAAACACAAATACCTCCCCCTGCCTCGCTTGCATAATTATGGTGTATAATATTACATTGAATTTTAGGTGAAGAATTCTCACAATATATAGCTCCGCCATAATTGTGCGGAGAAGAGCCATTAGCTCTTCCATAGCTGATATCACAATAAGATAATTCATCATCTTCACCCGAAGAAATAAAGTCCAATCCCAACCAGCCTTCGGCGGTATCTGCACAAGTGAACGTAATTTCTTCAGATTTTGTTCCATTCGCAATTAGCGTAGCATTCTCACCAACTTTTAAAAAATATTTCCCTCTGAAAATTACTTCAACACCAGGTTCGATAATAAGGGACATACCATTTGCCACCTCTATATCATTCTCGATTAAATATGGTCCGTTATCAGCTGTCCACGTTCCTGATACTAAAGGCATATTAATTAATGTCCCCAAATAGCCATACCCTTTAACAGGAATCTCATAATCTGGTAATTCATTAGAAGAAATAATGATATTGGCGTAGTAAAAATTCACCGAATTCGAATCTGGTGTAAAGGTAACTTGCAAAGTTTCTATTTCACCCGAATCTAATATAATCTTTTTATTCTGCAGACCGAAATGAGCTGGATCAGAAGAAGAGATATTTATAATATTTACTGAACCTGTACTTCCATTTTTTAGATAAAGGATTAAATCTGAATTGCTACCAGCTTGAACGCTGCCAAAATCCATAGGATCAGGTATAGCTGTTAGCGACAATCCGGATGTAAGTTGAGCTTCGTTTGTACCCCCGTATGCCCCAATATTTACTCTATATCCATGTGGGAACGGCTCATCTCCAACAGGATCATTTGGATTTCCACCATCAATACAAGGTGAATCTATGTTTAAATGCCAATCGGCTAAGAAACCATCATAGTCTAGACCAGCTCCAGAGGATGGCGCTACAAATCCAGGGTATTCTTCAATATTATGCTCATATATACCACTAAATGTATCGCCTTTAATGGAATTCTTTCCACCTTCAATATCATTATATTGAAGTTCTGGGACAGAGAATTTCGATAAATAAATTTGATCTTCGATACCGGAGACATTGCCCCAAATAATAGAATTTGAAATTGTTGGAGATGCATTGGCATAACAATATATACCTCCCCCAGATCCAGCTTTGTTATATGCTATCGTATTATTCCTCAAAATTGGTGAAGCTTCAATGACAAAGATTCCTCCTCCTCTATTAAGTGTATGATTGTTCACAATTATATTATTTTCAATTGTCGGTTTTGCACCATAGGCTACGCATATTCCTCCACCATCCTGAGCTGAGATAAAATTGTTGCATATAATATTGTTTCTTATGATTGGACATGAATTATACCAACATCCTATTCCACCACCACCAATTGTACCCCACTTTTCCAAGATGGAGTTATTTCTGATGACGTTATTCTCTATTACCACCTCATTTTCTCCGAAATTTGCAGGGGCGGCACAAACGATAGGAGTCGATGTACAGTGTTCAATTTCACAATAACGTATAGTATCAGCGTAAGATAAATGAATTCCTTTCCAACCCATTGCTGGATCAGCAGCGGTAAATATTATGGGCTGGGAACTTGTACCAATCGCCTGCAGATTACTTGCGTTTAACAAGTGGGGATAAAACTTTAGCTCAACACCTGGCTCTATGACTAAATTATCAGCCTCGACATCACAGCATATATAGTAGGGAGATTCCGAGGGCATCAAATGTACATTAAAAAGTGTTTTCTCATTGATAATTGTACCACCTTCTGGAATTCCGTAACCAAAAACTTCAATAATTTTAAAATATTCTTCTTCATTACTGGTATAATTTATAACTAAATCTCCACCGAACAAACCCATGTCATCGAAGTGGCCCTGAATAAAAATGACTTTCTCCATTCCGGATTCGATTAAAACGTCTGCTAATGAATCGGAATTTATAGAACCTGCTGTTTCAGATATTAAGAAGTGTTCAGGAGTGTTGATCGAATTAATAAATATTGAATTTAAACCAGTATTTTTAAAGATGATGGATTCTATTGGGGTAATCTCACCTGCTCTACAACCCCCTATATTAACCGAGTTGGTGTTTATTGTTAAGGCCGAAAAATTTCTATCAGGTTCATTAATAAAAGTACCATCAAATACTATGCTATAATCATCAGGCAGACCTACAGGCAGCACATACCACGCACCAAGAATACTATGGGGTAAATCTGTGCCCCAGCCAAAGTTGAGATGGTAAAATCTATCTGTATTATAGCCATCCGCAACAATTGAGTGTCCTCCACATTGATCAGGTTTGGAAACTCCCAAAGCAGCTGGAGCTTTATTAACTATCGAAGATTTCAGTCTATCATAAAAACCTGGGTACGGATTCCTGATCTCAGCGGAATAGCCGAATTTTAAAACCAGTGCATTTGCTAAGGAAGTGTTCCATGTCCCTGAAGCAGCACTAGTGAAATCTACCTCACAAGCAATACCACAAGAGAAACACAGAGCAGCTATTTCACTGTCATTTAAATCAATATTATTTTGATATTTATACTCAATGCTCTCTAAATAAGTATTTAATTGATCAAAAGAAGGAAAATCATAAGTAAATCTGTCTTGATCTATACTTATGCTATTTGAAGTGATATATTCATCACTATTATTAAATCGTGCACCTCCAATATCTTCATAGTAATTAATTATCTGTGCCATTGTGGTTGCTATGCAGCCCGTTTTGGATCTCTGCCCTGTCTGAGGATCAATAGGACAAAAATTATTATAGGGTGGACCTTGGTGCCATGTGGTTTCTACCCATCCGCCGGTTGATGTTGTACCTTCTTCCGGCCATTGCTGAAAAGCTATATCGTTAAAATATTCAAGATTTTCAGAAATATAACCATGCCATAAGTTATTATTCTCTATCTTTCTTGATTCACTGTATGCAGGAGCCGCTTCTAATCTTAATTCCATATCCTTTTTTAACATGCGAGATAGAACATTATTTTCATCCTCTGTTGGAAAATTGCTATTGAAAGAGTACGCAATGATTGGGGTGATATTTGTATCTGTTGATGTGACAATAAAGCCTTTCGGCTCTAATTTTGTGACATAGGCAAGCACTTTTCCACTATCACTGAAAATCTCTGTGATACCAGTTGTGATGAACTTTACGGCAGGCCCTTTCGAAGCACCTGTCATTGAAAGAAGCTTTAGTTCTTTTTTCTGCCTGAGGTCATGTACTTTAAGAAATGTTTCGGTAACATTTCCTACATGTTCAATGTTGACCGGTTCAGCTAAAAGTACAGAACACAGAAGAAATGATGGCATGATTAAGGATAGAACAATAAATCTTCTAAATGGAATTGAATACATTATGTTTCCTCCTATATACTTTTCGCCATTTCGCGCTGAAATTGGAGCTCAATGTATCTCCTCAAACAATTAGATTATATGATGTGTTGAGGTCATTGTCAAGCTTTCTTTAATTCTATTGCATAGACCAAAGGTTGTTCTGTGAGATTCTGCGAGCGACTTGTTAAAAGAAAAAAGGGGCAACGAGTGGATTTCAGAAATACTTGGATGCAGACAGCGATCGAGGCCAAATCGCGATTGTTGAGTGGCGAGCAAAACTGCTGCGAACGAAAGCTTCGGAATGGTGGCATTGTACCCTAAAAAATACATTTTTTAGTCAGTTTTCGAGTACAACCATTCTACAACTCTACAACCAAATCGAAAATATTGTGATAAGAGGACGCATAATAAAAGATTGTGGTATCAAGGATTTTAGTATTTGATTTTAAGCTCCTAACAGGTGACCTGTATCAGCGACATGCGAGAAAAAGGGCTGACTGTTTTTATTTTGCCGGCTCTTTACGCATTCTAAACGTTTTGTCTCTTTTCAAGTTGACCTATAGTGTTATGGCGTTACAGCTCGGTTGCAGATTAGGACATCTCCAATCTCAGGCGAAATTGTAACTATTCGACCTGTTTTCGGTTTACTCATACATTTTGCAGGACAACCTGATTGAGTTATAAATCGAGTCCAGTGCCGGTCACGTCCTCGGTCGTTAATAGTTGGCCGCTGAATCCGGTTACGTTAATGTCTTTAAGAACCAGGTCTCGGATGTGGCACAGGTTCATGCCCTTGGCTGCGGTGCCTGTGATGTTTGTCAAAGACAGTCCCTGCACGGGCTTCTCGGATGTGACCTTATTGGCATTTACAATCTCCGAGGCATCGTGCAAACGTACGTTCGAGAAGCTTAGGTTCTGTGCTGAAGGGTAGCCAAGCAGGCCTTCCACGGGATCATCTAAAGTGTTGGTGTTACCACCCTGTGTAAGATTAATCCGAAGAAAACCACCGCTCAGTACATCTATATCTTCGCCGTGGATGTTTTCTGTGATCCCGGCTCTGCCGATCCGGGTCTTGATGTATATAGCGAATGTGCGGCAGTTAAATTTACAGCCTTCAATGCGTACATTTCGGACACCGCCGGATGTTTCACTGCCGATGCCGACACCGGCAAAAACACGACCTCGCAGAGTGCTGTTTCGGATGATTACGTCCTCGGTGGGTTTTCCGATGCGTGCACCGTTCATGCCGCGTCCGGACTTGAGACTGATGCAGTCGTCGCCGGTATCAATGTCACAGCCCTCGATAAGTACGTTCCTGCAGGAGTCGATGTCAATGCCGTCCCGTAGTCCCCGGATGGTGACGTTCTTGATAATTACGTCTGTACAGTAGGTCGGATGTGTCGCCCAGTTGCCGCCCTGCGTAACTGTGAAGCCTTCCCAATGCACATCATTACAGTTAATGGGCTCCAGCACTACAGCACCGCGTGGATTTTGCGGGGCCGCCACCCTGGGATTGCCTTCAATGCGGCCCGGCCCAATGATGCCCGTGTGGTCCACATTGGCCGCGTAAATCAAGGCGCGGCGTCCGGGTTGCCATCGCCCTTCCCAGCGGATATCTATCATGGGATAGTCGTTTGGGTCGGAACTGCCTATAATCACGCTATTGGGATCGAGTTTGAGTATTGTTTGATAACCTATCTGCACACTGCCAATGAGATAGCGACCCGCAGGCACAATAACCTGCCCTCCGCCCGAGACTGCACAAGTGTCCAGAGTCTTTTGAAAGGCCACGGTATCTTTGGCGAGGCCGTCGCCTTTGGCGCCAAAGTCACGCACATTAAAGGTTTGGGTTTCAGATGTGGTTTGTGCCTGGATGGTTGACAAAGAGCAGAAGAGCGACAAGGCCAGCAATGTGACGAAATAAAAAACAGTAGTTTTTCTCATGAGGAATTACCTTTCCATATCTAAACGCGCCATAAATTATTTGGATTGTAAGGCGGCATCCAGTTCCGCTTCGGTGGGGAAGCGGTCGAAGGTGCGTTCTACGGGCTTATTGCGCATGTGTTTGTCCACAAAGTCCATCATTGCCGTCCAGTCTTCCTCAGTGAACATGTGGCCGTGGTTTGCGAAGTTCACACCGAGCCGGTCTTTTACCTTATAGAGCTCGTAGGCCGGTTGTGCACCGAGTATGGATTGTCTGACAGCCTCCGGCAGGGAGATAGTATCTGTCATACCTTCCAAAGCAATAAATGGCCTGGGTGCACACAGGGCAAGGAACCAGTGCTGATCAAAGGGCAGTTTGTCAATGTGCCCCCTGAATTGATGAAGGTTCGGAGAAAACCAGTTGGGATATTTTGTCTCCATGATGTCCAGCGTCTCGCTCCTGCGCGGGCCTGCGAATCGATATGCACCCATGCCACCGCCGCCCGTGACCACAGGTGCACCTATGAGACGTTCGTCAAATGCTGCTGCTATCATGGAAGACTTGCCATTGCGTGATGCGCCCGTGATGACGAGTATTTTTTTGTCAATAGCCGGATCTTTTTCCAGGTAGTCTGCAACGCGTGACGCACCCCATGCCCATGCGGCGAGAATTCCCCAGTCATAATTCGGGTAGGCGGGGAAGAAACGTGTGTTGCGAAAAGCCCAGCTCCCGTCCAGATTGCGCAAGGTCGTGTCTTCAGCGCAATCATTTGCATTGAAAATGACAAGGGCATAACCTCGTTCGAATACGTACATGAGTCTTTGAGCCAGATTTTCGGCATTAGACATAGGAACGGGATTTTGTTCGCGTTTTATTTCATCGGCATTCGGTACCGGGCCGACCATTATAAGCACGTTTTTACCGCGGCCCTGATTGGGACCTTGCGGCAAACGCGGCAAAGGCGTGGCGCCGGGTGGCGTGCCTGCCTGCAGGATGATCGCAGGAAACGGCCCGCCCTCACCGGGTGTGAAAATGCCGATGTCGAGGCTTAGTTTCTCTTCCGGGCCGAATGTCAGATGCACCAGGCGGTATTTTACCCGGCCCTCAGACAAAGTCTCCGAGCCGACCTCAACACCTTTGACATTACCGGGCGCCGGCGGCATCTGTCCCACGGCATAATACTCGAGAATCTTCCGAATCTCTTCACGCCGCTTTTGCCATTGTTCCAGTGTTGTCACCTTAGTGCCGTCGTTCATTGTCAGCACGTCCGGCATTTCCTTAAGCACGGGCAGTTCATCCACACCCGGCAGCTTGCCCATAGGCGTATCTATCGGAGGAATCGGAATCTCACATGGATCAGAGCCGTCTTGAGGAGTGGTTGACGTCGCCGTATTCTGCTGAGCGTGCGTTCCAACAACCATTGCCAACAGACAAACAA
>CAZKYP010000103.1:0-11903 GCA_964556885.1 uncultured Pirellulales bacterium
CTCTTTTGTCTCATCTGGTATGTTGTTGTTCCAGAGGCTATAAAACGAATCGAAAGCTTCAGAAACTTTCATCAGATAGACAAGGAAGTTCTTTCCTTGATGTTCCTTCACACAATTTATGCTCGTAAAACCTGCAACCCATTTTCCTATCCATTCTTCCACATTCAATGAGCTACGCATAAGGTGCTTACAAGTACAAAGTGTAATCAAATCCCCTTGAAAATTTGGCCCGGTTCCGCGTTGACAAAATTGTCCACCTTCATATTCTATAGTTGTTATAACGTATAGATAAACACTCGGATTGTATTGATCGACATTTTTTTTCTTCAATTCGTCAAGTGAAAGGTTCATTTGGCTTTTAGAAGCCAATGGCCCTGTATTCGGAAAAGGTTGAGTATTAAAATGATCGTTCAAAAATTTTGAAGGTTTCTTTGTCGGACATTTAGTTTTACAAATCATAATTGATCCCCCGATTGACTTTAAAAAAATTGAGATTGTCGATATTTCGACCAATCCCAAACCAAACTTAACTTTCATCAGTGAAATTTCTTTAGCAACACCAATGAGGTCAGATTCAGAGACCGATATCCCCCATTTGTCAGTTAATCATCTTATTGTAACTGGGTGGCAGAAGCATCTCGATGTCTCTTATCGGGATGGGGATGGTTTTCTCTCGGCTTGATTTTAGTCTCTTGAAATGCTGAGGTGGTGAAGTTTGTCAAGGTCGACGCTGATTAACGCTTTCTTTTTTGCCCTGCTCCAGCGTTTTATCTGTGTTTCTCTGGTCTGCGCCTGGCCTCTGGTAGCAAATTGTTCCGTGTAAAGGAGCTCCTGCGGCCTGTTTTGTCTTGTATAGTGTCCGCTTTACCTCGCTGATGCTCTTTAAGACGTCTATCCAAATCGCTTGTGATTCCCGTATAGAAGGCCCCATTTTGGTTCCTTGTTATGTACAGGTACCACATAACGCATTTCCCGTGAATGTATCTCGTATACCCTTCGACAAATCTCGGTGTAGACACACTTTACCCTTCGACGCGAGTTTCACTGCGTTCAACTCTTGCTCAGGGTGGTTCGCCGCTGCAACCGGTGAATAAAGCTCATCAGCCATGTCAAAACAAAGTGGTGAGCAAGGTAATGGCTGACAAGCCATTGCCGCGTCGAACCATGCCCGGGACTGGATTCGAACCAGCACGAGATTACTCTCACCAGCCCCTCAAGCTGGCGCGTCTGCCAATTCCGCCACCCGGGCGAATCAATTTGTCTATTGAATATTGACGATTGATTATTGATTAATGATTAATAATTGTCAATTACCAAAACCTGAATTATTGAAGAAATATGGGCTAAATTCACTGTACAAACCGGTTAGCAACGAATAGAATAAAATATTAACAATTCCTTTCGGCTAAACAGGGTGAAAAGTGGGAACAGGAGGCGCATCAAATTAACTTTTCTGCAATATATAAACGTATCGCCGATTCGGATACTATCCGGAGATTAGCAGCCGCGTCCGGCATCGTGTTGATGATTATGAGCCTTTTGGCCGGATGCGAATCTACATATATTTCAACTGTCAAGGTCCCGGCACCCACCACAGAAGAAGTAGGAGCATTGTCCGAACAAATCAAACTTTTAGTGAGGGATTTGGAATACTCCGACAAGGTAGCCGAGGATTTCGCCGAAATGGCCCTAAATTGGCAGGATGACAGCGGCCGCCCTGCCATCGCTGTTTGGAAAAAACAGCTCGCACAAGTTAGAAACGAATATGCCCAGGGCCGGATAAGTGACGACAAACTCGCACGATTCGAACAGAATGCCCTCAAAGAACTCAGTCAGAGGATACGAAAAGAGATTGGTTCCGGGGATTTCTTCGAATTGGGTGACATCATCGAACACAAACAGGCTCAAAGCCTCGGTTATTCGCAATTAGTCTATATACTCGCCAATTCCGTTGGTCTGTCGGCGAAACCGATAGCCGTCCAGGAGCTACCGAGCGGCGTATCTCCGGCCAGAGCCGGACATACAGCCTGCCTAATCAAATGTGCAAACGGCACAACAGCAATGGTGGATTTAACGTGGAAGTCAATAGAAACAAAGCCGTTCATACTCGATAATGAATTTGAAAAAGTCGGTGACTTTCGGGAACTCAAGAACCAAAACGATCCATTGAAAATCCACAGGCGAATTCAAGTTTTGGATAAAGACGAATTTCTCGCCTGCATATATAATAGCCGGGGACTTGCCCTTAGTGACGCAGGCCGATATTCACAGGCTGTCTCTGAGTATGACAAGGCCATTCGACTCAATCCTGATTTAGCCCTTGCATACAACAATCGGGGATCTGCCCACAACAAAATGGGCAGTTATGAGACAGCCATTGCCGACTACAATAAGGCCATAGAACTGGATCCAAAGCTTGCTATTGCATACAGTAATCGAGCTTCGGCTTTCGTTGATTCAGGCCGGTTTAACAAAGCCATTAACGACTGCACAAAGGCCGTTACACTGAATCCAGGGCTTGCTGCGGCTTACGTCACACGGGCAAGTGCCTATATCGAAATGGAAGAATACGAAAACGCCATCTTAGACTGTAACAAGGCGATTGAATTAGACCCGCAGCTTGGCCGGGCGTATATCAACCGGGCGATTTGCTATGCAAAGTCAGGAAACCTTAAGAATGCCAAAAACGATTTGCTTTATGCAGTAGCCTGGGAACCCGCCTTAACCGAGCGCGCCCAAACGGTAAACACTAAGTACGACATGGGTTTGTCTGAGCAACGCATATCCGAATGGAGCGAGGGTATGATCCTCGTGACACCCGCCAGATATGGCGTCGATGTGGAAATCGTGGGAAATCCTGTTGACGAAACCAGCCCTAAAGAACAGGCTCATCCCGAAGAAACCTCGACCTATGACAAGGCTGCAGATTTGAGTCCAAAAGACGCATCAGGATACCTCAGACGTGGAAATGCTTACTACCGTTTGAAACAACATATCAAAGCTATCACCGACTACAACAAGGCCCTTGAACTGAATCCGGATTACGTTGCGGCCTATTACAACCGGGCAAATTCTTATGCCTCACTTGGGGAATTCAAGCAGGCCAAAAGTGATTTTCTTAGGGCGATGGAATTAAATCCGGCCATAAAACCCAACGTTAGAAAGTCTTGCGACGTCTACAAATTGAATCTCGAATTTGATTAAGAGCCTCTCTCGTTGTTCCAGAGTAAAACCTGCAGTCGCTGGCAAAACGTAAAGCCGGTCTCTTTGCACATATCCGCGACTATTACCGATTTGACCATGAGTTCATCCCTTGTTGCCGCCTGAGGCATCAGCATCACCTTCTGAGAATCGACATTCGGAAGTTTCTCCAGCGTCAGTTTTATCTCTTTCAGGTCGGCGAAACCGTCGACAACGAATTTTAACTGATAATTGTAATGTTCGATAAGCTCACCGAGCACCGCCAGGTCCAGCCTGGAATCTTCGTGCATAGCTGCAAGCCGCTCGTCTTTAGGTGTGGAATTACTTAGCTTGGGACTGATACTCATTAAATCGCAGGGCATATCAGGGATATACGCTATGCCCGCCGTCTCGATTGTTATATGTTTTCCGGCGGCCTTCAACCTGTTTACTAACTGCGGCAGTTCCAGGTTTATCATCGGCTCGCCCCCGGTTATCACCACGAACCTGCCCGGCCACTCTCCAACAGCTTGTATTATTTCCTCAACCTGATATTGCTCCCCCGCCGTATTTTCCCATGCATATTTCGTATCGCACCATTGACAACGCAAAGGGCAGCCCGCAAGACGCACAAACACACTCGGCACGCCGGCCGGAAATCCTTCACCCTGCAGCGAAAAGAATATTTCATTTATAATCATTTATCCACGTATAGAATCGGATCTTTCAGCCCGGCTTCGGCAAATCCTTTTAATCTCAACCTGCATGAGTCACACCTCCCGCAGCTTTTTCCCTGGGCAGTCGGATCGTAGCAACTATGTGTCAGGGAAAAATCGACGCCGAGCTGAGTACCAGTCAGAACAATCCGGGCCTTTGTCATATCTATAATAGGCGTATGGATATGGTATTGTCCCCTGCCTTCGACCGCCGCCGCTGTGGCGAGATTGGCGGTTGCCTCGAAAGCCCTGATGAACTCAGGCCGGCAGTCCGGATAGCCGCTGTAATCGGTTGCATTGACACCGATAAAGATATCAAAGGCGCCTATCGTCTCGGCAAAGGCGAGTGCATAACTTAGGAATATCGTATTGCGGGCGGGGACATAAGTTATTGGAATCCGGCCCGAACCGTCCAAATCGGCCCTGTCCTTGGGCACTTCAATTGTCGAATCTGTAAGGGCCGAGCCGCCGAACACGGCCAGGTCGATTTCCACTATCTGATGTTCGGCCGCTCCCAGCGACTCGGCGACATTGACCGCCGCTGCGATTTCGCGTTTATGTCTCTGGCCGTACCTGAAGCTCAAAGCATGACAAACAAATCCTTCGCTTCGTGCTATGGCCAGCGTTGTGGCCGAATCCAGCCCGCCGCTCAACAAAACTACAGCTTTTTTCCCAGCCACAAATCGACTCCAGCCAAGTTATGACCATTAATATGTTTCCAAAACAATCCTGAAAGTATAGCAGTATGAATATCATGCGCCAAGCAGCTACAGCAACTTTGACAAGAACCTAATCAAAAGAGCATAAAAATCGATGTCTCATTCGGTTCGGGCAGGCCCGGTACAATCAAATTTTAATAAATTCTAATATTGAATATTGCTTGCTCAGCCCTAATATATCGAGTATACTATTACAGGAAGGTTTCCAAGAGAGACTAAGACGATAATGACAGAACAGCCCGAAATAGAACTATTCGATAATCCGCGTCCGGAGCGTGATTACCGTATTACAATCAGTTGCCCGGAATTTACAAGCGTCTGCCCGAAAACGGGCCAGCCTGATTTCGGCGAGATTATCATCGAATACAGCCCGGATAAATTATGCATCGAGCTTAAGAGCCTGAAATTATATATGCAAAGCTACCGAAACAAGGGAATATTTTACGAAGCCCTTACAAACGATATACTTGACGACCTGAGTGACGTATGCAAACCGCGCTGGATGAAAGTGACTTCCCGTTTCACCCCGCGCGGCGGAATATCCACCGATGTAGTTGTGGAATATCAGGCAGCTACGGAAAAAGGAAACGAACATTAAGCAGAAATCAACGAGCAAATACTAACAGTCGAATACTTGTGACGAGGTGCTAAAATGGCGATAGTATTTCATTGTGAATTTTGCAGTAAGAAGATAGAAGCCCCCGACAGCGCCGGCGGCAAATGGGGCAAGTGCCCGGCGTGCCATAACAAATTATACGTTCCCAGTCCCGTCGCAGACGATGAGCTAAGACTTGCACCCCTGGATATGACCGCCCTCGAGAAAGAACAACAGTTGAGAGCCGAAACACAAAGGCTCACACAGGACATACTCCAGGAAAAAGAGATTCCGGACGGCCCTCGCAGCCCTTCTGGTGTTGTTTATGAGATGAGCGATAAAGAACTGAGGAACAATGTCATTATATACCTTCGACACATAGCACACGGCGAGCTTAATGAGGCCGAAGAAATAGCGGCCCTGATTGCACCCTGCCGGGCAAGGGCGGTCAAGATAGTCGACAGGATAGCCCTCAGTGAAATTCCCGAACCCGAGCTGTCCGATATTCCACAGCAGGTGCTGGCCAGTTCGATAAGAAGTCTTCGAAACCAGTTGAAATAAACTGAAAAAAATTTAAAAAATAACCCTATAAACCACAAAATCCGCACATCCGGCCGGATTTTTTAGGTCCTAAAAAATAATTGACCGGAAAACCCCTCCGATTTGGCTATGACGAAACTGTTTCGTATATTTTACGTAGAAACAGTTGTAACAACCCGAGAGTACCTCATAGTAAAAAACTTGGAGGGAAATGAATATGACCAATCAGATAACAGCAGTACATGTTACCCACGAAGCAGTGGGTAAAGTGGGCGGTATAGGCGCCGTCCTGCACGGCTTTTTTACCTGTGGATCCTATCTCGAAAAGGTCGAACGCTCGATCCTCGTAGGCCCTCTGTTTACGACCGAAGGCTCCGTGTCGGACAGGCTCGGCGAAAACAGTGAAGTGCTCTATTCATCCATTGACGGATTCACTAATACGGGGTATGCCCCGGCCTTCCACAAGATCGAAAATCACTTCAATACCGGCATTGTATACGGCAGAAGAACATTCACCGATGAAAAAACCGGGATTAAAAGCTCGCCGGAGGTGGTTCTGATTGATGTAAGACATATAGACAAAGGAGTAATGAACGAATTCAAAAGACGCCTTTTCGAAGAATTCGGAATCCGTAGTGATTTATTCGAAAACCTCTGGGAGTTCGAACAATACGTCAGACTGGCACCGGCGGCCATCGCCGTACTTAAAGCCATCGGCGCTTCGCAAAATACGACGGTTATTATATCACACGAATTTATGGGAATGCCAACCGCGCTGGCGGCCATTCTCGAGCCGGCAAGCAATTTCAGGACAATCTTCTACGCCCACGAAGTTGCTACAATGCGTCGTATCGTCGAAGAACACCCCGGTCACGATACGATGTTCTACAACGTAATAAAACAGGCTCATAACGACGGACTATACGTCAACGAGGTATTCGGCGACCAGAACTCCTATTTCAAACATACACTCGTGAATGCATCGAAGTACTGCGATCGTATATGCGCCGTAGGCGATTATGTAGTGGACGAGCTGAGGTTCCTGGCGCCCGAGTTCGAAACGGCCGAGATAGACATTGTCTATAACGGCATCCCGGCATACCATATCAGCATAGCCGAAAAGCTCGCCTCGAAAGAAAAGCTACAGCGATACTGCGAAAATCTTCTGGACTATAAGCCGGATTTTGTATTCACACATGTCACAAGACTCGTACGAAGCAAGGGAATGTGGCGGGACCTGCGCGTGCTCGAACACATGGAAAAAGAATTCAGAACCCAGGGCAAAACAGGAATACTTTTTGTCCTCTCGACCGAGGTCTCGTCAAGACGCACCAAAGATATCTATCAAATGGAAGCGACATATAACTGGCCTGTGGCTCACCGCGAAGGCTGGCCCGATTTGTCCGGAGGTGAGGCGGATTATTATACAGCCGTCCAGGAATTCAACGCAAAAAGCAGAAATATCAAAATCATCTTCATCAATCAGTTCGGTTTCGGGCCTGAAAAATGCGGCCGAAGAATGCCTGAAGACATGGAATTCATGGACATTCGAAAAGGAAGCGATGTGGAATTCGGCCAAAGTATCTATGAACCGTTCGGAATTGCACAGCTTGAACCGCTGTCTTTCGGCGGGATATGCGTCTTCAGCAGTGTTTGCGGATGCTACGGATTTTTACGGGACATGTCCGGCCCAGATGAGGTCAGGAATGTTATCATCGCCGACTATACCAACCTGGAATCACAGCATAACTATACTGATATAGAAGACCTGCTGCAGATAAACCGGGCGGTGAGAGACCAGATAGAAGCAAAGCAAAGTGAAAAGGTGGCAATGCAGATATGCTCGCGGATACCGAAAAATGAATACGAAATAGAGAGCATGATTCAAAGCGGCTACGAGCTTGCACAAAAAATGAGCTGGGATGTCGTTGTGAAAAACTATCTGCTGAACAGCCTGCAAAAGGTACTGTACAAAGTAGTTCTAACTTAAAGCAGAACATATATTATATCTGAAATCGGGCTACATCCTGAATCGGCGGCTCATAATTTCGTCATCTTTATGGCAGGGATTATGAGCCTTGCCACAGGCGGATAATTACCGGGCCTGAATTTATTCACTTTAATAAACATCATTGAAGATATTTTTTATAAAACAATTCGTTACAATCATCGAATATATCCTGTGGCTGAAAACAAAGTGACAAAATATTTTGACTGCAGCCCTCATAAAATATAGACTGACCGACCGTGGATAAAATCAGGAATAAACCAATAATTGGCATATTAGGAGGCATTGCTTCCGGCAAAAGCTCGATTGCATCCATATTTGGTAAATCAGGTTGTAAAGTAATCGACGCCGATAAAATCGCCCACAAGATACTCGAACGAAAAAATATTAAGAAAAAAATCGTTGACCTTTTCGGCCAGAGTGTATTAGACTCTACAGGGATAATTGATCATAAAAAATTAGCCCGACTGGTTTTCGCCGATGCTGTTAGGCTATCCTCGATAAACGGGATAATTCATCCTCTTGTTATTAAAAGAATAGAGGAGCTTATCAAACGATTCAATAGCCAAAATAAAGTTAATGCAATCGTTTTGGATATACCCTTGTTAGTAGAAATTGGGTGGGCAAAGCGATGTGACAGGTTAATTTTCGTCGATTGCAGCGAAAAAACAAGGTTTGACAGGGCAAAAACGCTTGGTTACAGCAAAAAACAGCTTAAAATTAGAGAAAATTTTCAAATTTCTCTGGACAACAAGATGGCTCTCGCCGATAATATTATAGAAAACAATTCTGACTTCTCGGCGTTGGTCAGACAGGTCGATGAAATTCTCTCTGATATTATGGGTAATTAGTAAGCGGGGTTTTTTGCAGATTAGTTTTTATTAACAGTGCCCGTTTTTGACATTTTAGTTTAATTTCAACTAAGTCAAAGTTCAAATCCTATTGATTTCCTATGGGAAAGTTATTCTGTGGAATTATACCTCTGCCACCGGTATTTAGTAAGTATGAGTCCGGTGGAGATAGTAAAAGTTTTGTGTAAATTAATAAAGGAGTAATGATGGCTAAAGCTGCTTCAAAAACTTCAAAAGCCGCGAGCAAAAAGCGTAGAACAACAAAGAAAAAAGCCGCACCGGAAGAAAACGGTGAAAACGAACAGGATACAGCCGAACAAATTATAGACGAACAGGATGAGCAGGCTCAAATAGAAGAAGATGTGACTACGGCAACCGCCATAGCAGATCAGGCACCTGAAATCGAGGCTGAAGAGGAAGCTCCAAGCGTCGAAGAAACCGACGAAGAATCAACCCACGCCAAATACGAGCGGATTAAAAAAGGTAATTTGTACCTGACGGATTTGCAGAGGCTGAACGTCTCGGAACTGCACGATATAGCCAAGAAAGAAAATATTATAGAATACAGCGCCCTTAAAAAGCAGGACCTGATATTCAGGATTCTTAAAGAACGTATCCGTCAGAACGGATTAATGTACGGCGAGGGAGTACTTGAAGTACTGCCGGACGGCTACGGATTTTTACGAAACCCGGATTATAACTACCTGTCTTCGTCCGACGACATATACGTTTCTCCATCGCAAATCAGGCGATTCGGCCTGCGAACAGGAAATATCGTGTCAGGCCAGATAAGACCGCCCAAAGATTCGGAAAAATATTTCGCCCTTTTGCGTGTCGAGGCTATCAATTTCGAGAATCCCGACAATCTGGCGGAAAAGGTGGTCTTCAGCGACTTGACGCCGCTTCACCCGGAACAACGTTTCATACTCGAAACATCAGCCGAAGAGCTTAATATGCGAATAATAGACATAGTTACCCCGGTCGGCAGGGGCCAGAGAGGCTTGATTGTCGCTCCGCCGCGAACGGGAAAGACGGTCCTGCTGCAAAAGATTGCCAACGCCATGAGCACAAATCACCCTGACGTCAAGCTAATAGTGCTGCTGATTGACGAAAGGCCGGAAGAGGTTACTGAAATGTCGAGGAAAACCGCCGAAGATGTCGAGGTTATAAGCTCGACGTTCGACGAACCGGCCGCACGTCATTGCCAGGTCGCCGAAGTTGTTATTGAAAAGGCAAAACGAATGGTCGAATACGGCGAAGACGTTGTAATCCTGTTGGATTCTATAACACGTCTTGCACGAGCCTACAATACCGAAATGCCGCACTCCGGCCGAATCCTGACCGGTGGTGTTGACGCCGGCGCCATGCAGATGCCGAAGAAATTCTTCGGAGCTGCCAGAAACGTCGAAGAAGGCGGCTCGCTGAGCATCTTCGCAACGGCCTTAATCGATACCGGCTCGAAAATGGACGAGGTCATCTTCGAAGAGTTCAAGGCGACGGGTAACATGGAACTGCACCTCGACAGGCGTCTTGTCGACAGAAGAACATATCCGGCTATAGATATAAGCCGGAGCGGGACAAGACGGGAAGAGCTATTACTGGACCCGAAAGAGCTCCAGCTTGTATACAGGCTGCGAAGAGTCCTGAGCGAATTGAACCCGGTCGAGGCAATCGAGCTGCTCAAAAGCCGGCTCGCCAAGACCAGGACCAACGCCGAGTTCCTGATGACAATGAATCTCGATTAATCCGAGCTAAAGCGTACAACCAAAATGCCCTTTTTATCATGTAATTGTTCGCTTTACATTATCAATTGTATTTATTAATATTACATTCCGGCTTGCGTTTCGAGCCGGAATTTTTTATTGCCGACAGAGAGTAAATCATGAGTGAACAGCTATCGAAAACGTACGAACCTAAAATCGTTGAGCAGCAGGCGAACCAGATATGGACATCGAATTCGTATTTTCACGCCGAGCCCGCTGACGACGGTAAAAAGCCTTATACAATTGTAATCCCGCCGCCTAACGTGACGGCCCCCCTGCATCTCGGCCATGCACTGAATAATACATTACAGGATGTCCTGATTCGGTTTCGCCGGATGCAGAATTTCAATACTTTGTGGATGCCGGGCACCGACCACGCCGGAATCGCCACACAAACCGTGGTCGAAAAACGAATCCTCTCGGAGGAAGGCAAGCGGCGGACGGAACTTAATCCAGATCTACAAATCTCCCGACAGATGTTTGTACAACGCGTCCAGGCATGGAAAGACGAATATGAGGCTCGAATCATTGAGCAGTTGAAAGCGATGGGGTGCTCCTGTGACTGGCAGCGGACCCGGTTTACAATGGACGAGGTCTGTGCCAAAGCGGTCCGTGCGACATTCTTCAAGCTCTTTAAGGACGGCCTGATTTACCGGGGCAAAAGATTAGTCAACTGGGACCCGGCAACTCAAACCGTACTGGCCGACGACGAGGTCGAGCACGAGACCATACAGGGACATTTCTGGTATATGCGGTACCCGCTCGTAGAACCGGTCACCTGTGGCACGGGCTTCCAGCCCGTGAAAACACAGAAAGAACAGCCGGGTAACAATGAGGATATGGCTGACCACATAAATAAACGATATGGAGCGTACCTGCCTCACTGGACCCAGGCTGAAGCTACGTATGCTGTTACATTCCATCTCGCTGATTCGCTGCCTGCCGAAGTGCTCGAACAATGGCGCATTGATCGGGATCAAATAATCCAGAATGCACAATCGCAGAATCGTGAACTAACCTCACATGAACAAAATGAGCTTGTCCGTCTTTATAGTGACAAGGTTGAATCTTATCTCAATGCCGGACATGGCAAGTGTTACCTTCGCCAGGCAAAGATAGCCGAGACAGTTGCAAATGCGTTGAAGTATTTTGACAATGAACGATATGACTTGATTGCCTGGGCAATCATGCCAAATCATGTACATGTAGTTATTAAACCCTATGAGGGGAATAAACTATCGGACCTCCTTCATTCGTGGAAATCGTTTACGTCGAGTAAGGCTAATGAGTTGTTGGAACGCACCGGAGCATTCTGGCAAAGCGAGTATTACGACCACCTGATTCGTAACCAGGAAGATTTTGTACATCAAGTTAACTATGTTCTTTCTAATCCGTCCAGATCGGGGCTGACAGACTGGTCATGGGTAGGTGCAAAGATAAATGACCATATGCAGAATGCAGAAATGTGGCACGGGCTTCCAGCCCGTGGAGACACGGCCAAGATGGCCGTGCCACCTACTATCAGCTATGT
>CAZKYP010000104.1:0-11859 GCA_964556885.1 uncultured Pirellulales bacterium
AAAGAAAAATCAATCTGTTCTTCGAGCCAATCTATCAGGAAATTTGATGCCGACCTGGTATCAGAGGATTCAAGAATGAGACTACCTTTCTGGTTTCCTGTTGAGTCGCTGAAAGTTAAATTCGTACCTGGCAAACCGATACGGTCAACGCTTCCATGAAAACTTTGTTCCAGCGGTTCGCCTGTCTGATACAATGCGAACTTGATGCTCGACGAGCCGCCATTGATAGTCAGTACGTTAGCGTGAGTCGGTTTTGCGGATAACTGGTTTGTCATTCTTCAGCCTCCAATCCAAACGAAGTTAGTTTCGCACACGTAGACGTGTAATCCGTATGACAAACACCTCGCATTCCCAAGCCTTCAGCGACCTGGACAAACATCGGGAGGTTCTCAATATAGACTACCTGATTGGCCGGAACCTGTGCGATATCGAGCGCAAGGCGAAAAATGTCCACATCAGGCTTTCGCAAGTGGACGAAGCAGGAGGAAATGAAAAAATCCACAAAACCATCCAGCTTGAACTTTCGAATCCGATACGAATTGAGCTCCCGTGCTTCGTTGCTTATCACCGCCACCTTTAATCTGTACCGTGCTTTGAGCTTGCTGACCAACTTGATCATTTTTGGATATGGCTTCGATTGGGCGAACATGAATTTTCGAAACTGAACCGGAGTAAACGGTCGCTCCTCGTAGAACACCACCCGGCTCAAGTATTCCTCAATGGTGAGCTTGCCCAATTCGTAAGTGTCGAAGGTCTGGCTATGCCGGCTTTCCATCTCTTTCAGATTCAGGTTGAACGCCTTGGCCGCCAGTTTGCGGGACACATGCCCCCATCCGTCGGTGAGTAGAACCCCGCCGATATCCAGGAACAATGCTGTAATTGAACCACTCTTTTTCATTCAGCTTCTTTCAATATAATCGTGCCTCCTGAAGTTACATTCAATATCTGGCGTTTGTTGCATTGGTTCTCCTTTAGTGAAACTGCCTAACCAACATTACTGGTGCGGCAAGCTTCCCTGTATAAGGGTTTGCTTCCATTGTTCTCTCTTTAATTACTTTGATGACTTTTTTGTTAAGGTCTCCATCAGCTTGTCGAATGGCTCGTTGAATTTCTTAACGCCTTCGTCTTCAAGCTGCCCGGTCACCTTGTCGATGTTGATCCCGAGTTCAGACAATTGTGCCATTATCCAGTTAGCTTCCTTGACATCTTGTTCGAGGCGTAATTTCGGATCGCCGTGGTCACGGTAGGCGTCGATGGTTTCGAGCGGGACCGTGTTTACAGTTTCCGGGCCGATCAGCGATTCGATGTATTTTACGTCGCTGTAGTCCGGATTTTTGGTACTTGTGCTGGCCCAGAGCAGCCGCTGTACATGAGCACCCTTGTCAGCCAGCTTCTTAAAACGATTATTATTGAAGATTTTCTTGTATATTTGATAGGCCATTTTTGCGCTGGCGATGGCAACTTGTCCATGCACCTTTTTTGCGAGATCTGTCTTCTGGCGGCCTTGCGCAATGAGTTTTTCCAGCAGCGAATCCACCAATGCATCGATACGACTCACAAAGAAACTGGCCACCGAGGCCACATGCTCCACAGGCTTTCCCCGGACTGCTCGCGCTTCGATGCCAGCGATGTAAGCTTCCGCCACCTGTTGATAACGGGGCAAACCAAAGAGCAATGTCACGTTAATATTGATTCCTTCGCTGATTAGTTGCTGAATGGCAGGCAGACCATCTAACGTCGCCGGGACTTTAATGAAAACGTTGGGCCTGTTCAGTGAGGCCCACAACCGGTGGGCTTCCTCAATTGTACCTTTGGTGTCATGCGCCAGGTGGGGATTGACCTCCAGGCTGACGTATCCGTCCTTACCGCCAGTCTTTTCATACACAGCCCTGAATTCATCGGCAGCATTCTGTACGTCGCACTGGCTGAGAGTTTCATAGATTGTTTTAACATCATTTTTCTTGAGGGCCATGTCACGAATGTCCTGGTCGTAAATACGGCTTTCCGCTATCGCCTTCTCAAAGATGGATGGGTTCGATGTCATCCCCCGCAGTCCATCCTCCTCGATCAAACGTCGAAGCTCGCCGTTTGCGATCAGATCACGTCTTATGTAGTCGAGCCAAATTGATTGACCGAGCGTTTCCAATTTTTTCAAGGGATTATCTTTCATGATTTTGCATCCTTCGTTCTCAACATTAAAGACACGTTATCTTCTTACCAGTAGAATCGGAATTTCAGCGTCTTTATGGATTACACCATAGGTAACACTGCCAAGGGCTGCAGCGGCCAAGGCGCTTTGTCCATGGGTCCCCATAATAATAAGGTTTGCCTTTGACTTTACAGCCTCTTTCACAATCTCCTCAACAGGATGTCCGGATTTTATGACAGTTTTTGATTGAACACCTTTTTGTTCGCACAGTTTCTTTATTCCTCCAGCATATCTTTCAGCAGCCTCCCGTAAATAATCATCTATGGACTCAGCCACACCCGGTTGCGATCGCCCAACAGACACTGTCCGACTTGCCAGTAATCGCTTGTCCATAACGCTTATGACAATTATAGATGCATCTAACTGTTTTGCCAGGTCAACTGCATATATACCTGCCTTTTGCGATGTTTTCGAACCGTCTGTTGGCACAAGAATTGTTGAAATCATAAATTCTCCTTAAATAAAAACTTCTTCTTGAATATTATTCCAGACAATATATCCGGCCGGCCTTTCGTTTTCGTCTGTTGATAAGGCCTGCGATTAAGGGTACAGAATTTCAATTATTTTCCACTAATACGGCAGGTTTGTGAATAGGGAAAATCCCTGATTGAAAGTTCTAAATTGCTTACTGTTACATTTCAAATTGGGCTGCCCGCCAATTTGAACAATCTCGTAAATATTTTTTAAACCGCAGCTTAAAGTTAAAACCGCTCATTAAACAGTTAAACTCCGTTTCCGGAGAATGCTCTGCATCCAGACCGTTATTTTCCACTTTCAACTTCCTTTCTTAATTTGTATTTAATATCTTGATTAATCACTCGCTACTGAGCGTTTGCTATTTTTTCAAAGGATTGTCTTTCACGGTTTTGCCTCCTTATGTTCCAGTGCCGCGATTTTTGCCAGGCGGCGTTTGAATCGCTCGGCGCCGCTGAATTTAGCCTGAAGAAATGTTTTGACCAATTCCCATGCGAGCGCATGGCCAACCACGAGGCCGCCAAGGCAGATCATGTTCATGTCGTCGTCCTCAACTCCTTGATGAGCCGAAAAAGTTTCATGAATCAAGCTCGCACGTACACCTGCCACTTTGTTGGCGACAACACAAGCACCAACACCACTGCCGCAAATAGCCACTCCACGGTCAACCTTGCCATCGGATACTGCTTTAGCCAGCGGAGTGACAAAATCTGGATAATCATCTTCCGGGTTCAGGCCAGAGGCACCAAAATCCATGACTTCATAACCTAAATCACGCAGGGCTTTTACTAAAAGCTCCTTTAGCTCAAAACCTCCATGGTCAGCGGCAATTCCAATACGCATCATGTTATTTCTCCTCAGCTATTAACGCACCTAATACAGCACCGATTGCTGAATCTGGTCGAGTTGTGTTTAGATCCAGTCTATATGATTCTCTTTATAACTAAGATTATTGTTGGTTTCCGGAGTCGCAAAGTATGGATTTTAGAGTTTCACCGGTTTACAAAGATTCTCGGCCTTCCTGGCTTTTGCACCGCAGTTACCGCATTCATACTGGGGATTCTCGGTTAATGCCCTGAACTTTTCGGGATTTTTCTTGTCATAGCCTTCTGCTTTTAGTGAACACATGTGCATTTTGTGTTCCGATTTCTTACATTCTGTCGTGCTTGTCATAATAAGTATCTCCTTCGAGGAAATGGCCGTTCCCCGTTTCATTAGTAATACATTTCTCCGCGGGGCCATTCAGCGGAAGCTCTCTTTCACTATTTCAAAGACTCATATTGCTCATATTTCATTTAATATTTTACAAACGATTATCAACAATTATCCGCTGTCGTCAGTTGGGTGAGATGATCATCTGTCTTTGTCACGATTTCACCTGGTCCTGCGATCTTTTTGAACCTCGGTTTTTAGTTCATTGTCTGGTCGAGAAGGCGGGCTTAGCGAACTTCGCCTGCCAATCACCGGTGAGTCCGGAATCTTCACTCGCTCCGGCTGTGTCATAGGGACTTTATGTTCCACAGATGGCCAAACTGGTTTCTGACCTGTCGCCGGAGACTCCCAGCCACGGAACTTGTGCACGTCGGTCGATTGTTTGGAGAGTTTCTCTTGAGCGTTGGTTTTTATATTCTCGAACTTCAATGGGGACTTGTCGTCAGCAACGAAAGTACTGATTGGCTCAGCCATTCGAATATTCCTTCGCTGCGGCTCGGGCAATCTGTTCAGTCGGTTTTCCATCTCGTGATATGTTCTCGGTGGACGAAGATCCTTATCGGCGCGGCGACGATTGTACTGGTCCCGCTCATGCTCATCCCAGTGAGGGTCAGTCTTGCGGAAATGCCAGCGGTTATATTCATAAATCGGATCATACCACGTATGATATCGTTCAAATTCGAACCACGGGTAAATGCCGATGCCAATGTAGGTGTCATCATAGTAATCGCCGAAGTAATAGTGCCCGTAACGAGGACAGGTAAACAGGCTGAATTGCAGATTACCTGTATCAACGACAATGCTGAGTGAGTAAGAAAATCCAGGTCTCTCGTAAACGGTCCTTGGGAAATAGACCGGTGCAAATAAAATCCCTCGGCGATCCAGCATGTAGTCCCAGTATCCCCCGACGAATACATAACCCCGCGGCGTCCCAACGTAGTGCGACGGCATCCAGACCCAGTCAGCCTTGGCCGCAAGCCAATAACCCGGACGCCGAATATACTGGCCCTGATACCAGTACCAGCAGGACGGCACCCATACATTGTCCGAGTCTGGTGGGGCGCTAGGCGGTTGTACTTCTTCAGTGGCCGGCGGGGCCGGCAAATACTCAATCTGCCCGGCGCTCGTCACCGGCATCCAGAAACCAGGTACCCACTGGGAACCTTCGGCCGCTTTGGCCCAATACCCTGATACCCAGGACATATTGGGAGGAGCAGCCCGCCAACAACCGCTAATCCAGATATGGCTGTTTCGTTCCGAATCCCAGGCCCAATAGCCGGGCACCCAGACGAATTGTGAGCCTACAGGCCTGTCTGTCGGTGGATTTTCAACAATGTTTGCAGGAGGCTGGGTAGGGGCTACTAAGCCAGGCTGAAACTGCAAATCTATCGGTTCGGCAAAGGCTTCATGCACGGGGCCGCGTGTTAAAACCTCCGGCTGCTCCTGGGATGGTATCGGTGGTGGTTGTTTATCATCGCCACCATATAACAGACCAGCAGCAGGGATCAATGTTATTACAATCAATAATATTTTCTTAATCCATTGTTCATTCATTTCTGAAAGACTCCCTTCTTCCAATGACCGTAATTCATTGTATCCATTTCCGGAGGTTCTAATTTATTTAATACATGCCACATACGCTATATATGAACGTAGAAAATCAAAGCTGTTTATTCTTTGATTATTTCTGAGAGGTAGTTTTCTCCATCGGCTTTGTCGGAGATTGAGTTGGTTGAGCCATAGCTTGAGGCTTTTTCGGCTCTATAACTTTACCCAATTTATCTATTTCCAGGCCGATCTTATCTATGGCCTTGCCGACCTCTTCCGCTACCCAGCCGGTTTCCTCAACAAGTTTGCCGGCCAGCAGGCCCGTATCCTTGATGACTCGTACAGTCGCGGCCTCAAGATCATGTCCCGCCCAGGCAAAGCCATGTTCAAGATGTATCGCAGCCGCCTTCAGTGCGTGTCCGGTTCTACGTGTATCGTTCTTTGCCTTATATTCAATTGCCTTAAGATAGTGATGCTTGGCAAGTGCGTGATGAGCCCGCGCGAAAGTATCATCGAGAGTTTTGGCAGACGTCACGGAACCTTTCTCGACGTCATTTGCCAGCTTTTCAATTTCAGCGATAGATGCGATCAGCCCTTTCTTGCCTTCTTCAGTGGCCGCGGCGGCCTGCAGTCTTAGGAAGGCTTCACCTTTGCGAATCTCCTCGGCGGAAGCCTTAAAATCTTTCTTGAGAAAACTCTGCCGTGCCTTGTGGAAATGCTCGCCGGGCGACTCATCGAAGTGCGTCAGGACATCCTCGTCCACGGTAACATACCCGTCAGGCGCTTTCGGCGGGTCCGGTTTAACGGTTTCTGCGGCTTGTGCTGATTGTGGATATCCATTTAATCCAATACTGCAGAAAACGACGGCGATTATCAGGGTAATCACCAACCCAACAGTTTTTCGATACATAATAAACCTGCCTTTCTTAAACATTCCATTACTCTTTCAATAAGTAAACTTTCGCACATTTTAGGCGACAGATTTCAATGATTTATAAACAAAAACATATCGACCAGACGATGTCTTTATTGGACATAACATTAAGACATGGAGGTCGATATGTACATAATTACTTCGGCTTGGACAGAGCTTATTCAACAGTTTTTCCCGATTTTTACAACACCGACAGCCCAGAATTTTCTCCGGTTGATGACAGGATGGATTCTGTGCACGGTCCGCAGAACAGTAACCGGCATAATCCCGTTTGCCGATCCGCTGGGCTTGCGTGCTCACGACGCCTATCATCGGTTCTTTCCAGACGCCCGATGGAGCATGACGACGCTGTGGCGGCTTTTGACAAAAATACTGGTTCAGACATTTTATCGAAGCGGAATTATCATACCGGCTCTGGACGATACCCTGTTTCACCACAGCGGCAGAAAAGTCAACGGTGCGGGATGGTGGCGAGATGCCGTTCGTTCGACCAAAAAGAGTATTGTTTACGCTTATGGACTCAATCTGGTGGTTCTGACCCTGCAGATACAGCCGCCCTGGGGCGGCGAACCTCTGGGCTTGCCTATAAACATGAGGCTCCATCGAAAGAAGGTCGTTTCGGGTCGTTGCAGACGGTTTTTATGCAACATTGGCCGGACAAACTTTGAACGGAATTACGATTATTTCCCGAATCAGACGCGATGCCAACTTGTACGACCTGCCGCCGAAACGAAAAAAGAAAGTACGCGGACGTCCCCGCACCAAAGGCAGGAAACTGGCCAGGCTGGAAAAGATGGTCGCCCATATTCAGAATTGGGAAACAATTACATTTCGTCAGCGCGGCAAAACCATCAAGCGTCTGGTCTATACTCGAGTGGTTCTTTGGTACAAGGTCAGCCGCAAACCAATACTGCTGGTTATCAGCCGGGACCCCGATGGCAAAGAAAAGGACGATTTCTTTTTTACAACAGATTTGAATATGACTGCCGCAGAAGTTCTGGAATGCTACAACGACAGATGGGCAATAGAAGATACTTTCAAGAATACAAAACAGCTTATTGGCGGACAACAGCCAAAAACGTTCAAAGGCAAAGGCCCGGAACGTGCAGCAGGTTTGAGCCTTTGGCTGTACTCGGTGGTTTGGCTGTGGTATCTCAAGCAAAAGTCCAGCCGAAGATATTTCATTATTCAGCCGTGGTATCGCCGGAAGATAAATCCCTGCTTTGTCGATGCAATTGCGTGCCTTCGTCGCGAGCTTTGGAAGGAGAGAATAAATTGTATGTTCGGGAAATCCGCCGTACAGGATAAAAAATTCCAATATCTGCTGGAAGCATTAGCTCCAGCAGCTTAAAACATTATTAAAATTGCGAAAGTTTACAATACCAAAGGTCTGAGAAATCTGTTTGTCCGTCCAGGCCGGCCCGTATTGTGATTCGTTTGCCTGAAGCAAAATCCGGGCATGCGTAATCTTTCGAGCTGCTGTTTTGCCTTTTGAGACCAGTTGTGCCAATTCTTTCCGTTCTTCACTTGTCAATTCTACAATGTACTTCTCCATAGCCGATTCTCCTTAATCGATTCCAACGCGACATATCACTTTGGAGATATCGGCTATATCAAATCTGACAGACTACAGCAGCCCCTATAGAGGTGCGGTTGTCGCGGTTTGCGAGTGAAAATAGGATCATTTCGGCCAACGCGGCTTAGTTTTTTTCGGCAAAGCATAAAGCATGTAGAACCCGCCATAATTCTTCTATTGAAATTTGGATGAAGTGATGTTAAAAGACTTGAAGCGTGCAGGAGTGTTTCAGTAAGGTGTGTATGGGAAATCTTGCATTATATGCGTTATTGGCCGAATTTATAGGACTGATGTGGGAAATAACGGAAATTTTTCTTTACAAATTCATAAACTCCATATAAAATATTTACGATAAAGTCGTTATAGCTCATTGTTTAACCCTATATGACTGGCGGAGTAATGTTTTGTTTGCAGCTTGTATGATGGAGTCTTTCGATATCAACGCCGGTTAAATAGTCTTTGCGCTGTATTTAGCTTTTATAAACAATAGAGAAAGGAGATGGCTTCAGTTCAATCAGTATTATCTTAAAGTCAATGACAAATATGCAGTGATGTAATAAATTATAATAGTGCTTTTTGTTTGTTATTAGTTTGAAACCGGCACAAATTTATTCATTGAAGTCATTGATTACTGTTGAATATAACACGTGTTTTGGTGTGTGCCAAAATACGTTTTGATAACCTTAACATTTTTAAGGAGGACGTATTATGCGTAGCAATCTGTTTTATTTAATCTGTTGTATTTTTGTACTTGGTTTGGCTTTTCCGAATCTCGCAAAAGCTCAGGATGACCCAAGTCTTATCGGCTGGTGGAAGATGGATGAGACATCCGGCACTGTCGCCGCCGATTCTTCCGGTAATGGCAATGACGGCACTGTCGTCGGAGGGGCCCAATGGGTTTCAGGGTACATTGACGGAGCACTGGATTTTGATGGTGACGATGATTATGTAGATTGCGGATATGACCCGATCTTCGATACTGCAGGCGAAATGACGGTTGCTACATGGTTAACTGTCAGATCGGTTCCTACCGCATGGGCAAGTGTCGTCGCCAAGGGCGAATATTCATGGAGACTTAGCTGCGAGAATCTGGAAACGAGGTTTCATTTCGGTATTACAATCTGGTCAGCCGCTAATCCCTCGATTGCAGGAACTACTGCGGTCGGCCTTAACGAATGGCATCACGTTGCCGGAACGTATGATGGTGCAAACATCAACGTATATTTGGACGGCGTGCTTGATGGGACTGTTGCAACTACGTCGGCCATCGGCAAAAATGCTGCGAATGTGCTCATCGGTGAAAATCCGGAAGCGGCCGGACGAAACTGGGACGGTATGATAGACGATGTACGTATTTACAACCGGGCACTGTCGCAGGCCGAGTTGGGTGGACTAATACCGCAGCAATTAAAGGCCACATTGCCTGAACCGACCGACAAATCAGCATTAGCCGCAGTAACAGGGATTGTGCTTAGCTGGACGGCCGGAAAAACTGCATCTCGACACCATCTTTATATAGGTGAGAATTACGAAGATGTACTAAATGGGACTGCGGACACCGATATGGGTGTGTTGACTCAGACCAGTTACGAAGGTTACAACTGGGAAATCGGAAAGACATATTATTGGCGGGTCGCGGAAACCAATTCCAGCGGTTCCGTTATCCACCCGGGTGATGTCTGGAGCTTCACTATCCTTCCACTTACTGCTTCCAAGCCTGTTCCTGAGGATGGAGCTGTATATGTTAAAACGGATATTTTGTTAGAATGGACTGCCGGTGCAGGTGCGATTGAGCATCAGGTGTATTTCGGTGATAATATCGATAATGTTAAAGCCGGCAGGAGTGGTACGAGCAAAGGAGCCGTTACGGAACCTAATTTCTCACCCGGCCTTCTTGATTATAATAAAACTTACTATTGGAGTATCGACGAGTTCGATGGCTTAAATACACATACGGGTGATATCTGGAGCTTTACTACTGTCGGTCCTACTAATGGTGCTAGGGGTGAGTATTTCAATAATACGGATTTGACTGGCACTCCGGCGCTCGTCCGTGTAGATCCTAAAATCGATTTTAACTGGGGAGCAGATTCTCCTGGTATAGGGATTAATGCAGACGGCTTTTCGGTCAGATGGACCACCGAGCTGGAAGTTCCCGTTGACGACACTTACACCTTTTATTCCACAAGTGATGATAATGCCCGGTTGTGGGTAGACGGACAACTGCTTGTCGATAACTGGGATTCCAACAACGCCTGGGCTATAGAAGAAGAGGCCTCTATCTATCTTACGGCCGGCTGGACGACGCTCAGGATGGAGTTCTTTGACGCTGCCGGTGATGCGATTGCACAGTTGAAATGGCAAAGCCCGACTATACCGCGACAAATTGTCTCGCCGGGTGTATTGTCGATACCGCTAAGAGCCTCAACCCCGAAGCCATCCAGTGGTTACGCGGAAGCCGAGACCACACCTGTTCTCGAATGGACGGCGGGAATGAGAGCCGGCCAGCACGACATTTACTTCGGCACCGATTATGACGAGGTGGCACAGGCTGATGTAACAACGGCAAATATCTATCAGGGCCGGCAGGATTTCGACAATACCCAGTACATACCGGCAGGAGCTCCTCTTGATTGGAATACGGAATATTACTGGCGAGTCGATGAAGTCAATGATGCGGAATCGGGCAGCCCATGGATCGGAAAAGTCTGGAGCTTTACCACGGGCAACTTCCTTGTACTGGAAGATTTCGAGGACTATAGCGACTATCCTCCCGATGAAGTATGGAATACGTGGATTGACGGTTACGGTGATCCGCTTAACGGTTCCTCCGCAGGGTATCCTGATCCCGATTTTGTTATCGGAGAACATTACCTGGAAAGTATGACTGTTCGCAGCGGCCTTTGGTCGATGCCGGTGTTATACGACAACAGCGCCGCTCCGGTCTCCGAGGTAACCAGGACATTCGAATCTTCCGACCGCAACTGGACTCGGGACGATGTTGTTACGCTGACGCTGTTTTATCACGGCGATCCGAATAACGTGGCCGAGCCGATGTATATCGTAGTTGGCAATGTTGTTGTCACTAACGATGATCCGGACGCTGCGTTAACTGCCGATTGGACCCGGTGGGACATCCCCCTGCAGTCACTTGCCGACCGGGGTGTGAATCTTGCGAATGTCAGTTCGCTATCGCTTGGTTTCGGCGATAAGAACAACCCGGCGGCCGGCGGTGGTTCCGGTCATGTGTTCTTCGATGACATCCGTTTGTATCGAGAGGAGTAGGAAGCCGATTAGTACAACGATTGTTTTTCGGATTGTACGTCGAATGTAAATTATTATGTGGGGTCTATACCGAATTAATTTCGGTATAGACCCTTTTTTTCGTTTCAATCTTGTTTCTCGCTTTCGTATTTCTAATGCAACTTTTCCAAACAAATTTGGCGGCTCAATCCACCGAAGGCGGATAAATATTCAGCGACTCAACTTATTGAGGGACGCGAGAAGAACCCTCCAGCATTGCCTGCAATATATCACGCGCTTCGATGGAATTGGGGTCTAAATCAAGAGTGATGCGAAGCTCTTTGATAGCAGCGTCTTTATGTCCCTGCTTATGTAAAAGAAGACCAAAGCTGAAATGCAGAAGAGAGCTGTCCGGTATAAGCGATGTACCCTTACGACATATTTCGACTGCTTCATCAATTTTACCCTGTTGATAAAGAACGTCGGCTAAACTATTGTACGCAGGAACATAATCGGGCCAGAACTTTATTGCTTTGGCATAGTGCTTTTCCGCCATCTTTATCCTGTTTTGTTTCTGATATATCCACCCGAGATAATAATGCGCCTCACCACAAGTGGGTTTTATTCGTATCGCAGTCTGATAGTAATCGATAGCATTATTAA
>CAZKYP010000105.1:0-11579 GCA_964556885.1 uncultured Pirellulales bacterium
TGGAATTACTCCGATTAGCAACGATTTGAGCTTCTTTAGACATGATAACCTCCGAATTTGTTAGTGATTAGTGGTTGGTGGTTCGTGGTTCGAGCTAATCGCGATTCACTATCCACGATTAACGATACACGAATTGTCCTATCCCTGCTGGGAATGTGCCGTTTAGCTGCTGCCAAACTAATACGTATATTAACATATTAACAAACAATGTCAACAATAATCGACCAAAAACGGTAAAATTCTTTTTTTAGTCGTTTTTTGTCATTTCGATTCGATCCCGTCGTGCCGCGGAGACACGAAGGGGCGGTAGCTAAATCTATTGGATTCCCAACTTTTCATCCATAATTCTTCTTTTTTCGCTTTTTTGAAAAAAAATTGCATTCTTGCATCAACAATTGGCCATTCATATACGCCTTAGATAATCAAAAGGAAGAATGTGTATGCTAATGGTCTTGTTGACCGGTGTTTTCGCCGAATATGCTTGCTCAACAGGCAGACGGCATCTATAATTAAACATAGCGGATAGGGCAACTTTGAATCGGCAACGTCATAGTTTGTATTCTAATGCTTTATACCGGAAAGCTTGGGATGTTATACGAAAACCATATATAAATTGTCAGGTCACTATAAAGGAGACGAGCAATGAGAATCAGATTATTTGGTTGCATTGTTTGCATGACATTCCTGGTTAGTTGCACACAGCAAAGTGCCAGGCACGATTTGTATAAACCTGATATCGTTATCGATGCGACAGATGCTCAGGTTCTTCACGTTCTTACTCAGTTTTACCGTGAACAGGGGTGGAAAATGACTCACGAAAATACTGACACAGGGAAAGTGAGCTATGGCGAGACGGCCACCAGCCACTATTTTCAAGGAACCACTTCAGATGGTGATTCTGTCTTGGTGCTTGTGGCCAATCGAACTAATAGACCAGCGGAGATAAAGGTCAACATGCATCCTTCAAAGAAAGAACAACAACTTGCTGCAATTAAGCGTATTCAAAGCTTACTTAAAGAAGATAAACGTCAATTGAACCCAACCTAACAAAGGGCTCGACGTGAACCTTTCAAAAACAACGCTTCTTAAAAGGGAATTAAAGGGGGGAATTCAAGGTGTCCGGTACTTTTTTCTGTGGGCATAGGAAAAGGAAACATTCATTTTATTTTGCGGCCAGATGCTTCGACTCAACTACGCTCCGCTCAGCATGACATCATTGGTTTGTGAAATCCATATCTAATTGTTCAATTACTCATTCGTACCCGTCAGGGTGATGGTGGTGATTGATTGGGCCGGGAAGGTCAGGGATTGTGACGGGTCGAATGTGCCGATGTAGGCTGAATGCTGCGTTTCGCTGGTTCGGTATACTGCCGAGCCGGCCGGTGAAAAATCTTCCAATGACAGTGACATATCGATATCGATGTCCGAGGTGTTGATGGTAATAACTGACAGCGAGGTAAAATTGGGATTTACAAAGGCGGATATTCTCAGGCCGCTCGAATCGGTCGAGGCCTCGACGCGATACCAGCCGGGGTCGGTGAATGCGGCGTACTGCCTGAAGGCGTAATAGGTCGGGTTGATTGTATAGCCGGGGTCGGCCTGCCAGGGATTATCGAGACTTACAAGCCCCTTCGGCTGCTGCCAGAACAGCTCCCAGTAAAGATACGCCGATACCGACTCGACCGTCAGAGAGTTGTGCATCAGAATCGCCAGGTTCATAGCATCGGAAAAGGTAAGCGGCTCCGACTGGCCTTTTGCGAATTCGGTCTGGAATATCGGCTTGTCGCCGTATCGGGCCGCAAAGTTTTCCATCAAGGGTATGTAGCCGTCCGGCTCATCGTGACTGCCGCCGGCATAAAGATGGTGGGCATAACCATAGAGATGATTAGGGTCGATAATCGCGTCGATATAACTGTTGGAGACGCCGCAGCCGCAGGCTTCCGGGGCGATAAGATTCGGCATTTCGGTCATTCGGGAACTTAGCTCCTGGTAAACCGCTTCGAAGGCCAGATTGTATCCCGCCCACTGCGACGTCTCGGTCGGTGTAAATTTGCAGCTATCCCATGAGGCCAGATAATCCGGCTCATTTTGAATATTCACATAGTTGACATCGATTCCATAGTCATCAAAGCCGAACACACTATCCGCCCACCACTGTGCGAAACTATCGTACATATAATTGCCAGACGAATCTTTTTTAAGAGTCCCGCCTACTGTGCTTGAGTCGCTTTTAAGGTACGCAGGCGGCGACCATGACGAAACCATTACCTTTACAGGATGGCCTAACGATTCCTCTGCGGCCTGGACAATTTTTGCCGATTCGCGTATGTAGCTGTCCGAAATTCCGTAAGTGTTCCGTAATCTGTAAATATCCAGGCCCAATCGCCCAAAGAGCACGTCGTAAATTTCGTTTCTTTTCGGGTGAGCCGTCAGCCAACCCTCATACCAGGCCCCGGAAGCCCCGAAACCTTCAAGCTCCTGATAAACAATATTCACATCCACCAGTCCGGTTGCGACAGCAGCAGGCGGCTCGACAGTTAAGTCCAACACCTCCGCATCATCAAGATAGAAATTCACTCCCGCCGCCGGTCCTTCTAAATATACATCCAATGCACTGAGGTCACCGGTGACATCAAGAGTAAAATCACCGGACAAAGGAACCCACCTGTCGTCGTATCCAGTCGACCAGTTAATAGAATGGTATTGCGAGCCGCTCGAATCGGTTTGCTTGACAGTCAATCCGATTCTGTCAGTATCGGTGTTCTGCAAACGGACCCAGCCGGAAATCCTGTACTGCCGGCCGTCCACCATTACACCCGTCACGGACTGTACGGGCCCATGCCAGCTTTGAGTTCTGCCTGATACCAGCAAACTATAATTACCTGTGTGCACCTGTGCCGTGGAAGCGGCAAGACGACAGCCCCAGTTAGTCCAGCCGGACGTATTTCCAAGCTCGAAGCCCGGATTATTCAAGAGATTTTCCGCGGTGCGGCCCGATGCAGTCATTAAGGATATGATTACGAGGGACAGAAATAACAACCGGTTGATGGTTTTGGTTTTTCTCATCTCCACCAAATCTTCTGTAATTTCGTTCGGACAATTAAGAAGCTTATATTTTATTTCAGCTCGACGGACCAGTAGGCGTGGTCGAGGAACTGCTTCCAGCTTTGGTAGCGGTTGTGACCCAGGTGGACGTGGACGAGCGGATTATGCTTCGGTTTAACCGGCTCTTTAATAAGCTGCATACCGGCGCGGCTGGGGATTCTGCCGCCCTTCCTGATGTTGCAGGCGGTACATGCGCAAACAATATTTTCCCACGTCGCTTTGCCGCCCATGGTTCGCGGGATAATGTGGTCGAGCGAAAGCTCGCTGGTCGGAAAACGTCTGCCGCAATACTGGCACCTGTTCTTGTCGCGTGCGAAGATATTTCGGCGATTGAACTTCACTTCGTTTCGCGGCAGGCGGTCGTAGAACAGCAACCGAATAATTCGCGGCACGGCGACATAAAAATTCACCGTCGAAATCCAGTCGTGCCCGTCCGGCTCGAAACTGCGTCTGAACTGGCTCACCTCGCACCAGCTCTCGAAATCGTAGTTGGAATACTGGCCCTGGTCGAGCGAAATCACCTCGGCCAGGTCCCGAAACAACAACGAAAACGCCCTCCTGGCTCCAATGATACGGATGGCCATATAATGTTTATTCAGGACAAGGACATTGCAGTCCAGAGCAGATTGGCAATCACCGGAAAACATAACCTCAAAATCGTTTCGCTAAATTATCATTCAGTTTTATATACCACAACTATAAGATTGTATATTCCCTATTTGTTGAAGCCTTACATCAGCCAACATATAACTAACTACTATTAAGTCCCCCCTTTCAGGATCTAATCAGGTTACAAGAGAATGAAAAGACAACTTTAGTCTGATTTCTCCCCTCAGACCGTTAATTGAAAAGTATCTTACGACTCTTCTTCGCTTCCTGAAGCTGATCTGGACAACACATTTTCCGCCCTCAGCCCCTTGTCACCCTGAACGATGTCGAAAGTGACGGGGTCACCTTCGCTAAGCGTTTTATATCCATCACCTGAAATACTGGAATAGTGGACGAAAATATCACGACCATCATCGGTAGCAATAAATCCATAACCCTTCTTCGGATTGAACCACTTGACTTTTCCGTCAGACATAAGCCGCTCCTTTAAGAACATAAACAAATACAGACTAACCGCCTATCTCTTCAACCGATCGAAACCGGCGTTTAGCAACCGGGACTTGTCGCATTTTGTTATGAATGGCGGTTTATACACTATGATTACTTCGCTTCGGCCGATTCCAAGGGACGAGCACAAAGATGCTCTTTCATCAGACGGCCCATCTTGAACTTAACCGTTCTCTTAGTCGGAACTTCAACTCGTTCAAGCGTCTTCGGATTCTGTGCGACTCTTGCGGCCCTTGTCCTTGTTTCAAAAACACCAAAATCACGGAACTCCAAACGGTTATTGTCACACAACTCCTTTACTATTTCATCAAGGAATGCCTGCACTATACATTTGACCGTTACTCTTTTCGCTTGAGTTTGCTCCGCTATTCTATCGATCAGTTCTTTCTTTGTAATTGTTGCCATAAATTACCTCATTTCAGGAAAGAGCAAATAGGAAACTGGTTTCTGTTTTTCACATATTAAAAAAGCCGCTGCATAACAAATCAATTCTAATTGGTTATCCAACAGCTCATCACTCACCTCTGCAAATCAAACAGCCACACGTTAATACTCCGGCTACACACTCTGCAGAACTAAAATTTGCTTTGTCTGCGATAAACTCAACAGACAAGGTTGAAGCTCTGAAACATCACAAATCACTATACAACAAAGACTTCGATACGGCAAGTATTTTTTTACACAAAATTTTACAGATTCTGTTAAAAACTCCACACAAGCTGTTTTTCAAATAAAATTAGCAGTCATAAGAAACAATAATATTAGAATAAATATACGCCCGAACAGTGAAATCATACCACAACTGTTGAAATATTAACAACACCGATGAAAATCCTGTCCGGCAGTATGTAATATAAACTCTTATTTTACAATTAGTTATATAAAATTTCCTATGATAAAAAATAGCATGTTGACCCATGGGGGGTTTATCGCGATAATCATCATTTCGATATTTACAGTGATTATTTAACTTAATATTTCGATTTATTATTTCTGCGGCATACGTAAATATCCGTCGTGGCACGGCGTTTGTTCTCAAACAACAAGCCTATGATGTTGTATCCCGCAGGAGGCGTTGTGCTATGCCCTCAGGTAAAATTGAAAAAGGTGGTTCCGGCAAACCGGGTCGAAAAAGCAAGGACAGGGCAACCGAAATTTCCAACACCTTCGAATGGCTGATAACCGCTTTTATATTAGCCTTCGTCTTCCGTGCGTTTGTCATGGAGGCATTCCGAATACCCACCGGCAGCATGGCCGATACGCTCAGAGGTGCTCATTTTCGTCTTTGCTGCCATCAGTGCGGATACAAATACGAGCATGGCTTTGTGCCCGGCAATTACAACCTGCCGGAAGACAGAATTCCTCCAGGCGACGTCCCTCTTCCTCCGACCCGTTGTCCAAGCTGCGGCTATTTTCAAAACGGCCAAAACAAAACAATTGTGGCGAATGGTGACCGGATATTGGTCTTAAAATGCATCTATCAGTTCTTCGAACCAAAAAGATGGGATGTAATAGTATTCAAGAATCCGACCGATCCGGCAATAAATTATATCAAACGTTTGATCGGTCTTCCCGGTGAAAAAATACAGATAATAGACGGTGATATCTATATAAACGGACAGATAAGCCGCAAACCAGCCAAAGTGCAGCAGGAATTATGGATGCCTGTTTATGATAACGATTTCCAACCGGTCAGACCCACCGTTCCAGCCTTTAATTTCAACCACCAGCGATGGGAGCAGCCATTCAGGGCGGAAGAACGTTATTCAAAATGGATAATCGATCCATCTGCCCCAACATTGTTTCATCTGGACTGCCCCACTGATGAAATCAGCACTATGTCTTACAACAGCTCAATAGGCAACGACTTCAGGGCGACGTATGCCTACGATGAGGTTAGAAGATACAGAGAACAGCCTTATTGCAGTGATCTTATGGTGCGCTTTTATGTACGTTCCGAACTCAATGACGGTCGAATCGGCATAGGTCTGAGTAAATATGAAACCCAATACGAAGCATGGTTTAATCTGACCGGCGAAATGGTCATTGAAAAAAAAGATAAGGACGGAAGCGATGTCGAACTGACCAGAAAATCAATCAAACCATGCCAAACAGGTGAACCAGTCCTTATTCAATTCGCAAATGTCGATCACCAGCTCATCTTCCAGTCCGGCAACGAAACGTTAACATATGACCTGGGCCGCGATCCGGAAAGCGCGGGCCGGATAAGAGATGATGTTCAGCCGGAAGTAAAAATCTTCGGGGCCGGAAAAATGTCGCTCTTTCACGTGGCCATCTTCAGAGATCTGCATTATACAGAAGCTTTACCCGTCAACGGTATGAAACAAGGCCGGGCCTCAAGGGACAACCCGCTTGAGCTTGAAGAAGACCAGTTCTTTGTGCTGGGCGACAACAGCCCCAACAGCGAAGATGGAAGGTGGTGGGACAGGCAGGGATTGGCGAACAAGGGCCTGCCGCTATACAGAATCGGCATAGTTCCCCGGGACTACCTTGTGGGCAAGGCGCTTTTTGTCTACTGGCCGAGCGGATTCAGACCTTTCGCTAATTTCCCATTCGGGATAATCCCAAACATCGGACAGATGCGATTCATCTACGGCGGCTCGAATAAAAGTAACTAACACAGACAGTTTGTTGTCGCTACAGATTGCAATATCAATCCGGAAAAAGAGGTTAGGAAAGGAAAAAGCATGTACAGGAACGGATTTTTACCAGCCCTCGTCACAGTCCTTATATTATCCACAACTGGATGCGAGAACGGAAACGTTATGAGCACGAACAGTCCTCACACATCAAAAACCACAGTAAAACACCTTCGTTGTGAGTATCGTGTTAATCCCCTCGGTATAGACGTGGCCGAGCCCCGTCTAAGCTGGATACTGGAATCCGAGCAGCGCGGTCAGATGCAAACCGCCTATCAGATTTTAGCAGCAAACAACAAAGAAAATCTCGCCCTGAACAAAGCAGACCTCTGGGACAGCGGCAAAGTTGAATCCGACAAGAGCAATCAGGTGGTATACAAAGGCAAATCGCTGAAGTCCCGAATGCAATGCTATTGGAAGGTGCGAGTATGGGACAAAGACGGAAGAGTTACCTCCTGGAGCGAGCCTGCTATGTGGACGATGGGCCTGCTCAAATCGTCGGACTGGCAGGCCAAGTGGATAGGATACGACGCCCAGTTGTCCGATTCACAGGTCGAGGCTGAAAATGAGCTGGTTTTACCGCCCCCGCCTTATTTGCGAAAGGCTTTTTCTCTCGATAAATCCATAAAACACGCTACTGTGTACGCATCGGCCCTGGGACTCTACGAGCTGCATATCAACGGCAAACGTGTCGGCAACGATTACTTCACCCCCGGCTGGACCGAATATTCAAAGCGGGTGTACTACCAGGCTTATGACGTCACCGACCTGATTAAACAAGGTGGCAACGCCGTTGGGGCGATTCTTGCCGACGGATGGTATGCCGGGTACGTGGGCTTTGGACGAAAGAGAGATAACTACGGTAGTGAGCCGCGGCTGCTCGTTCAGCTCGAAATCGAATACGAAGACGGCGGCAGACAAACCATTGTCAGCGATAAATCGTGGAAAGCCACATACGGGCCGATTATCGAGGCGGACTTTTTGATGGGCGAGACCTACGACGGCCGCAAAGAGATGTCAGGCTGGGACAAACACGATTTTGACGATTCGAACTGGGATGCCGCAGCAGTTACGAATAAAATCAAAGGCAATCTTCAAGCCTATCCCGGCGTACCGGTGCAGAAACAACTTCAAGTCGATGCAAAAAAACTCACCGAGCCAAAAGATGGCGTCTTCGTTTACGATTTAGGTCAGAATTTCGCCGGCTTGGTCCGGCTGAAAGCAAAAGGCAGCGCCGGAACGAAAGTGGTTCTGCGATTCGCCGAGATGCTCAATCCGGATGGGACAATTTATACGGAGAACCTGCGTTTCGCGCGGTGCACCGATACATACATCCTTAAAGGAACAGGGCACGAAGAGGTTTGGGAGCCTCGATTCACATTCCACGGTTTTCGATACGTGGAAGTAACCGGCTATCCCGGCGAGCCGGCTCTTGATGCGATAACCGGCATTGCCGTGTATTCCAATACACCGCAGGTCGGTTTTTTCGAGTGCTCCAATCCTATGGTCAATCAGCTCTATTCCAACATCGTCTGGAGCCAGAGGAGCAACTTTATCGAACTGCCTACTGACTGTCCGCAGCGGGATGAGCGATTAGGCTGGACGGGCGATGCACAAATTTTCGTTCGAACCGCGACATATAACATGGACGTAGCGGCGTTTTTCACCAAGTGGCTGGTCGATCTCGAAGATGCTCAAAACGCCAACGGCGCGTTCCCGGATGTCGCGCCGCGAATATGCGCCATGGGCGACGGCACAGCCGCCTGGGGCGATGCCGGGGTAATCTGCCCGTGGACGATTTACGAAGTTTATGACGACACAAAAGTTATCGAAAAACACTATAACTCGATGAAAAAGTGGATATCGTATCTGGAGAAAAACAGCAAGGGCCTTCTGCGTCCTGCCGCCGGTTACGGAGACTGGGTTTCAATAGCATCCGACACTCCAAAAGATGTTATTGCGACTGCCTATTTCGCTTACAGCACGCGGCTGCTCTCGAAAATGGCCGCGGCTGTCGGAAAAAAGGGTGATGCAAAAAAATATGAAAAACTCTTCGAGCAAATCAGGGAGGCCTTCAACAAGGCTTATGTAACCGAAGACGGCCGCATCAAAGGTGAAACTCAGACATGCTATGTTTTAGGATTACACTTCGACTTGCTTCCAGAAGACAAACGGCCGGCCGCAACGGAACATTTAATCGAGGCGATAAAAGAAAAAGACTGGCATCTTTCGACCGGCTTCGTGGGGCTTAGTTACCTGCTGCCTACGCTTACCGAAACGGGACATCTGGATGTAGCATATCGTCTGTTGCTAAACGACACCTTCCCCAGTTGGGGTTACAGCATCAGGAACGGGGCCACGAGTATCTGGGAGCGATGGGACGGCTGGACCGAGGACAAGGGCTTCCAGACGCCGGGCATGAACTCATTTAATCACTACTCCTTCGGTGCGGTCGGTCGATGGCTGTTCGGAACCGTTGCCGGCATCGATACCGACGGGCCGGGTTATAAAAACATTATCATCCATCCACAGCCCGGCCGAATAACAAGCACAAAGGCAAGCTACGAATCCATCAATGGCACAATATCAACTGACTGGAAAGTCGAAGGTGGCAAATTTAAACTGAACGTTACCATTCCGCCGAATACAACTGCAACCGTGTATATCCCTGCCGGCGACGCCAAAAACATCACCGAGTCCGGAAAACCGGTAACCGGTGTAGAATCAATAAGCTTCCTGCGAACGGACAACGGCTGCGCCGTCTTTACCGTCGGGTCCGGGCAATATAAATTCGAATCAAAGCTGCCCTGAAAAAACACAGGAAAAACTTTTATCCGCCGACTAATTCGCCGCTGCGTTCGAGCTTGGAGATAATCTCATTTCCGTCGGCGGATATTATCTGGCAGACCTTTCCACCGGCCTGCAGGTATCTGCTCCGGAAATTGTTCCATTCCTGTAAATACCGCACATAATTCAATTGTTTATATTCCACCTTGCTCTCTAAGAGGTCTATTTGCTCGGGGTCCCAGTATTTAATAATAATATTTTTGTCCTTGAGCAGAAAATTAACGCTCACGGTTCTGCCGTCTATTCTCAGGTAATTATTCAACTGGTACTCTATGTTCTTACTCTTCAAGTACCGTGACACAATCATGTCACCATCTTCACGCCGCTCTGCAGCCGACTGGCTTCTGGATTCGGCCAACTTTCTTATATTCGCTTTTCGGACTTCCATTTTCTCCTGATAACTGACTTTCGCCTCGTTGAACGAATTCGAGGATTCACAATAAGAAGCACATGAAGACTTTTGCCGTTTGTGATTGTTATAATCGGAGTTACGATTTATATCATAATAAATCGGATTAAGAGAGGTCGACATCCTGCACCAGGGGTCGTAAACCAGGCCGGAATGTTCATAGTCAAAAGCGTACGGAGAGTAACGAACATTCCCGGGAACAAGGCCGTCGTTACCGTATTGAAAAGCATAGGGAGAATAATACAAATCTCCGCTAATCAATCCCTGCCTGTATACAGACCAGCGGGTACGGTATCGTATCGAACAATAATGACGCCCCTGAGACACACTGCACATAGTGACCAACAGAAAAATTGACAAAATTGAAATCCTTTTCATTTTCGACTCCTTTCATTTTTTTAAAATCACCTCTTTCCTGTTTATCACCTCCTCTCATAAAAAACAGACTACAGATGACAGAAGACAGAGAACAGACCTTATTTTCTGCCATTGTAATTCCGTATTCTGAAATAATTGCGGACGGATTGACTCCGAAGAAAAGGCTTTCCTGCCGCCTTTCCACACCCTGCACCCCAATTTCATCGTCCTATAAAATATCTGAATATTTTGAACAAGTCAAGAAATATCTGTTTTTTTGGTAAGAAATCCACGAATTTTTAAAAAAGAAAACAAACACTTTTCCATTGATATTCGGACGGAAAGCCGTAGAATTATATTTGGCGTGCGGATCATTCGTAATATCGTAAAGTTACGGTATTAACATATTTTAGGAGCTACAATCAGTGAGGAGGTTGTATTATGTATGGAAAAACAGGTAACTATCGTTTGTTCGGGCCGCTTATCTGCCTGGCTGTTCTATCTGTGTATTGTAACGGATGTACTACGAAAAACTCCACTGACACACAAAAACAAGCCGCCCAAAATCAGCAACCCGATAACAAAGAGAATGAAGTCAATGAAAACGATAATAAATTAAGTGTTCTCGAAAAGGAACTTAAGTCACTGGAAGAAAAACTGGAAAACCAACGCACGAAAATCTTTCAACTGGCCCAGGAGTACGGCTCTACCGACCTGAGCGCCCGATGCGATATGATGCGTCAGCGAATCGAAACTTTACAGACCGAACTATCAAAAATCGAGACCGATAAGTTGAATATCGAAACTAAAATAAAAGAAATCGAGCAAAAAGAAGGTAAAACAACCAACAATGAGAAGGAGCTTGCGGCCCTGCAAATCAATCTGGAAACAACGAAGAAATATGCACAGCAGATACGCCAGGTCATGGTCGAGGAAGAAGCAAAGCTGACAGCAATAAACAACAAACAGCAAATGATCGACCAACTACAGTCCGAATTACGACTCACCAAAGAAATGTACAACACTGTTTGTGATAAAATACAGAAAATGGAATTAACACACAGCCTTGCGAGTAAATAGGCGGC
>CAZKYP010000106.1:0-11553 GCA_964556885.1 uncultured Pirellulales bacterium
ATGATTATTGTAATTAGTTTTTTCATCATAAGACTCCTTTATCCAGTCGAACGGCCGCTAATGCGACCGCGTCGATATCTTTGTTATCCACCATGCCGTCACCATTGATGTCACATTCGGCTTCGTTGTATTTTTCGGATTTAATTTGTTTTGCCAGTGTGAAGGCATCGAGTATGTCCACGCGGCCATTGTGGTCGATATCGTTATCATTATTTTGGATATCGGCAACAACGACTGACCGATCTGCCTGCTCCTGCTCCGGCCTTTGCAGTTGGGATTTTTGTGTCAGATTCAGGCTGAATGCAAGGATAATAACAGCCGCAGCGGCGGCAACCTTCCACAAGTGCACCAGGCGGAATCGTCGAGGTTTGGTCTTGCCAAATTCTTTTTGGGCGAAATGCTGATTTGCCCGGTCAATTATTGCCATGTCAACCTCTGGCGGCACTTTATGTTTTGTTTGATATAGGCTTTTTATATCTGCTGAAAATTTCGATGAAACTTTTAGATTTGAATCTTCATTAAAATGTCCTTTTTTTTCTGTCATAATTATTGCTCCATATAATTAAGCAGGTAAACCTATTTAAAAGTTTCTTTTTTTTGAAAAATTTTTATTCGAGGAAATAATGCCTGGTTCGATTGTCATATCGCAGTTTTTCCAAAGCATTATACAGTCTGGATTTGACTGTGCTTAATGGGATATTTAGGGCCGTAGCGATTTCGTTAAGGCTCATATCATCGACAAATCTCATAAGAACCACCTCTCGCTGTTCGTCCGGTAATCCGACCAGCACTGCGGCCTGCTCTGAGCGGCTTGTATTACCTGGTTCTGGAGCCGGAAAGACCGGTTCGCCGGTCGTGTTTTTTTCGGCTGAAAAACGGCGATTTTTGCTGCGAATTGTTGCGGAAATGTGCCTGACTACGGGATAGAGGAATGTCGTCATAGAGGCGGTAAGCTTAAAGCCGGGAAACTTGCCTAACAGGTAAATAAAAGTCTCCTGGACGACATCGAGGGCATCCTGCTGATTTGAGGTGGATCGCAGGGCCAGGCGGTATACCCAGTCCCGATAACGAAAATACAGGGCCTCGAAGGCTTCGGAATCGCCATTATTCGCCGATTCAATCAGTTCACGGTCGGAATCCATTTAAAAAAGCCTTTTCCCAACAGAAAATGAAAGATTATAAATGCTTATTCCAATTTACGCTCAGTTTATACGGTTGGTTTTTTCTTTTCAATTTTTAACTGATATTTTAGGACATAATATGGTTTTTTGCTTGATTATTCGGGTAGTTACAGCCTGTGTATATGTAAAGGGACAATTAAATGAAATATTTTTTTATCTTTAAGGGAAAAATTATCGAACCTGCTGGCGACAGGCAACGTAAAGTAAACAAAGATTAACATAAAACACGATAAAGATTGTCAGGAGCGGTTGTTTGAAAATTATATTAAAGTGCAATTCTATCACTGCCGATAACAAAGGACAAGTTTAGAGAATGATTTTTTCTCCCCTCCGGAAAACATCGAGTACCACAACGTTGCTCGATGTTTTCTTTTTTAAATCGCATCACTTTCGAAGTTGATTCTCCTGAGGATTTACCACTGTGCTTCGATGTAGGGGCCTATCGGACCTTTAGGAGCAGCTTTGGGGGCGGATTTCAAAATTGCCTCTGCGATTGCAATATCATTTTTACGTGTGATTTTTATATTCGATGCGTCCGATTCAATGATTGTCACTTTATGACCAAGGGCTTCGACAAGCTGTGAGTCGTCACTGATTTTACTGCTGTCGAGGTTCTTTAAGTTATCGTATGCTTTTTTGAGTAGCGAGGTCTCGAAAATCTGCGGTGTTTGTGCTTCATAAAGTTCGGTCCTGTTGATGGTTTCGGTTATTGTTTTATCTTTTACTTTTTTTATCGTTGCAGTGACAGGACATGCAGGTATGGCGGCTTTGCTTTTTGCGGCGGCCTCTATCGTGGCGTTAATCAGTTCCTCCGTCACGCAGCACCGGCATGCATCGTGAACGGCAACGAGGTCTATGTCATCCTTTACAAGCTCGAGTCCCTTGCGGACAGTATCAAAACGCTCGGCGCCGCCGAAAAAGATCTTTACGTTGAAGAACTTCAGGTTTGGGCCCCATTTGATACTCAGCAGCTCTTCGTCCTCGGGGGCGACACCCAGCAATACCTGCTTAACGTCGTTGAGATTTGAGAAAATTTCCACGCTTCGCAGAAAAACCGCGCGGCCCGCTACATCGACGAATGCCTTCTTTCTGCTCCCGCCGAATCGGCTGCTGGCGCCGGCGGCACAAATAATCGCAGCTACATTTTTACCCATTGCGAATTTACCTTTTTCTTTGCTTAGAAAATTGAGATAAGTATGTCAGGTCCCGAGTTTATCGATCATCTCGTCGACTTCTTCGGCTCCTTTCTTATAGAATTTCTCTTCGTCGGGAGCCAAATGTTTGAGCAGTCTCAGGAACTCGCCTGCGTGTACTCGTTCCTCATCTGCAATGTCTATAAGTACTTCTTTTGCCAGTTTGTCGCTGGTCGATTCGGCCAGTTGCATATAAAGCTGGACTGCCTCGTACTCGGCCGCAATCATAAATCTTATGGCTCGAATCAACTCGCTTTTTGTTACTTCGCGTCCGGTTTTCATTCCCGAAAACGGATTACAAAACTCCGGCATTATGGACTCCTTTCTTATTAATATCGATAAGTTCCTATTCGTTAAAAGATAATTAAAGAGAGGTTATATTACAACAATTGACTCGGGCTATCAAGTTTCTATTCTCGAAAGAGCACGGATTCTCGCTCGAACCATTTTGTGCAGAACAAAAGTAATGCACCTGCGATAACGACGCTCGAACCGAGAATGGCGATAAGCATATAGTAATCCATCGTGCCCTTGATAAGCTCTTTTGTGGCAAGCGAAATATTTGTGATGGGGACCATGGCCCATCGCCAGTCAAGTTTTACTACGGGCAGCATGGCTATAAATGCCGGAGCGATTATCAGAAGATTCAACGGGCCGCAATATGCGCTGGCTTCCTTATAGCTTTTGGCATATATGGAAATACTCAGCAGCAAAGCTGCGAACATTGCGGCTGTGGGAATCAGCATTGCAGCAATCAGCGCCAGGTCGACCACGCTCACTGAGGCGATAACATCGCGCAATTCCCCCGGGACCTGCTCTACCTTCGTCGCCAGCATTACGCCAATGCTTGTTAAGCTCAGCAGGGCCGCTGTTATACCGGTTGTAAATATTACAAGAAATTTACCTAATACGATTTCGTATCGTTTAATCGGCGCTAGCAGCAGCGTTTCGAGTGTGCCGCGCTCCTTTTCACCGGCCCCCAAGTCTATGGCCGGATACAGAGCCCCCATAAAGCAGAAGAGGATAAACAAATATGGCAGCATTCCCCCAACGCGTTCACCAAGGACTGCTCGCAGGTTTGCTGTATCATGCTCTTCGATAGTGACGGGATTGAGAAGATGGTTTTGCTTATCAGCAGTATCCAGACCGAGACCGTTCAGTTGTTCGGAGCGGCGTTTATTGCTGAACTCGTTAATCACCCGATTCGTCCTGCTGCGAACCTGGCTGGCAACAGAGACGCTATTGTAATAGAACTGCACGGTAACCTGTTGGCCCGATTCGAATTGCTGTTGGGCTGTTTCAGGAATAATGAGCGCGAATTTGATTTTGTTTTCTTCGATGGCTTCGGCAATTTCTTTCTGAGAATCGATAGTTGCTTTTTTGAATCCTTTTTCTTCCGTGAATGCCCCTGCCAGCTCCGGTAAATATTCCTCTCCGAATACGGCGTAGAGGAGAGTTTCCTCTCGGCCCTTTTTCTCGGCCTTCATGACGAATTTAATCATGAGATTCATCAGCAACGGCACCACGACAGTCGGAAGCAGTACCATGAAAATAAGAGTTTTCCTGTCACGGAGCACCTCTTTCATTTCCTTCAGATATATTGTCAGTATGTTAATTCGCACTGTTGGCCTCCGCGGAATCGATTAAGGCCAGAAACGCCTTATCAAGGTGGCTTTGTCCCGTTTGAGAACGCATCTGTTCAATGGTTCCGTCGAAACACAATCTGCCTTTGTTAAGTACCACGGCACAATCGCAGAGTCTGTCGACTTCGTGCATGTGGTGCGTGCAGAAAATCACGATCTTGCCTTTATCTTTGCAGGATTCGATGAATTTCAATATCGCCTCGGCCGCTGCAACGTCGAGTCCCCTTGTTGGCTCGTCGAATATTATGACTTCCGGATCGTGGATAAGGGTGCGTGCAATCGAGACCTTTTGTTTCATGCCCGAAGATAATGTGTCGTTTCGCTTATCCACGAAAGAGGTCATTTCTAAAACATTGAAAAGCTCATCCATCTGTTTTTTTAGCAGTGCTTGGCCTATGCCGTGAAGCTTTCCAAAATATTCAATCATCTCACGTGCTGTAAGACGTCCGTAAAGGCCGGTATTGTCGGACAGAAAACCAATTCTTTTACGAACTTCGATTGGGTCTTCGATTACATCTATATCATCGAACTTGACCGTTCCGGCGCTCGGTTTCAGCGACGTCGAGAGCATCCTCAGTAAAGTTGTTTTGCCTGCGCCGTTCGGCCCAAGCAATCCCAGAATCTTTCCTTTTTCGGCGCGAAAGCTGACGTCTCGGACAGCATAGAATTTCCTGCCGGGCTGAATTTTTCGCAGCAATCCATAAAGCCATTTGCCTTTTTGGCAGCGTTCACGAAAAGACTTGCTGATATTCTCGACTTCTACCATATTTTTACGAATTAATATTCAATGCCGCGCCTTGCGGAAATCCCTTTGTCAAACGGGTGCTTGACATTTTTCATTTCCGTCACCAGATCCGCCAGCTCCAGCAATTCCTTGGTGGCGCCCCGGCCGGTCATAACAATTTCCACGAGGGGATCTCTTTTTTCAATAATACGCCTGATGTCTTCGAATTTTGCAAGATTTTTTGAAAGGCAGAAAATAATTTCATCGAGAATCAGCACATCATAGAACCTTTTTTCGGCGGTTTGTGCGATTCTTTCGAGGACCTCGCTAATTGCGGCCTGCATCCGGGCGACTGCTTTTTCGTCGGAGAAGGATTTTGACATATCCCAGGGCAAATCGAGTGCTTCGAGCCGGATTCTCACGGCGCCTAACTGTAATGCGAATCGCTCACCGATGTCGATGGAAGGGGGCTTTAGGAATTGATAAATCAGGACCTTGTTTCCCTGCCCGGCTGCACGAAGTCCCAGGCCGAACGCGGCGGTCGTTTTGCCCTTGCCGTCACCCGTATATATCTGAACAAGTCCCTTTTCAAGCATAATGATTTATTATAAGCATTTATGCAGTTGTAAAAAGAGTTAAATCGGGAACAGTTAAATTATTTGCAGGAACGTAGGTGTATTTGGAACAATATTGCTCTAAAGTGATGATAACTTTTTTACTATTTCAAGTGCAGCGTGGGGACGACTTAACTTTCTGGCGTTAGTCTGCATTTCAGTTAGTCGTGTGGGATTATCGAGCAGCTTATCGATTTTATACGCTAAGACAGGCCAGTTGTTGCATCTTATTGCCGCGCCGTTTTCAAGCAAATGGTCGGCGTTGCGTTCCTCCTGGCCGCGAATGGGATCGACGATAATAAATCCCAGTCCCTTTGCCATGGCTTCGGAGGTTGTCAGTCCACCGGTTTTGCCGAGAATCAAATCAGCCGCGGACATATATGAATCCATCTCCGTAGTAAATCCTACGGATATTATACGAATCGGGACCTCGTCGGAAAGTTGCCGGATGAATTTGTCTACTTTATTTTTTAGTTCTTCGTTTTTACCGCATATAGCAATTATCTGGGCCTTTTTGCGCATCTTTATTAGTGATTGCAGGAGCTTTTCAATAGGACCTACTCCGAAGCCGCCGGCTGAGGTCAATATTGTCGGCAAAGTCGGGTCGAGATTATACTTCATACAGACCTGTTTCTTGTCCTGATGTTCGGCAAAAATCGGGTCAATTGGTATGCCGGAAGCAGTAATCTTTTTCGCAGGTATGCCAAGCGCTTCGAGATGAGCTTTTGTCTCATCCATGGCAACAAAATAATGCTCGAAGTGACGGCATAACCAGAAGGCATGAATATCGAAATCCGTTATGACTATGGCCTGAGGGATGTTCAATTTGTGTTTTTCCTTAAGCCATGAAATAATTTCGGCGGGAAGAAAATGTGTACATACTGCGATATCCGGTTGATATTCCTCTATCATTTTTACGAAACGCCTGGTATTTAGTTTGTCGAAGGCTAAGCGGCGTTTTTCGTTTTTCCAGGGTTTGTCTAAGTGCTCGTAAAGCCATCCGTAAAGTTCCGGTGCTTTGTTGACTATTTCAAGGTATGCATTTGTATATAACCGGTGAAATATTTTGTTTGTGTATTGCAGTGTGTCGATATTTCTTATTTCCTGGGCAGCATTCAGCTTTATTATCGCGTTCTCAATAGCCTGTGCGGCTCGTATATGGCCGGCGCCTGTTGATGCTGATAAGATAAGAACTTTCTTTAACATAATATTTCACTCTTTTTGTTGGATACGACCGTTTATTGTCAATCGATTGTTGTCAGGATATTATCAATTCTGCTTCATGGAAACATATTACATAGATTTACTCTGGCGCGGTAGATTCAATTTGTTCTAATTTTAGTTTCACAACCCCGGCGTATTTATAAGAGCGAACGAACAACCATATGAAAATTGTCAGCATCAGCAGTAAAACAACGGCGGTATACCAGTGCCGAGGTTTGAATCGTTTGATAGATGGAGCATAGGCAATCAATCCGAAACCTGATGTTAATATAACCACAGCATCCCAGCTTGCCCGTTGCCAGTAGCTGCCTCCCAGATGTATCCACATTCCGAACTCGTCGAAAGTCAAAGCCATGGCTATACCATAAATTCCGGCTACGATTTTGAGCCGTCTGCTGTCCGGACGAACAAATAACATGTATGCGCCGATTCCTGAAAGCAGGAAGATTCCGTAATTGAGGTGGTGGACATGGGTCCCACCGGCGTGTAGATATAAATCTGGTATATCCCTGGACATAATCAGGAAAACAACAATTCTGGCTAAAATAAAAGTGATAAGAAATGATGCAAAAACCATCCTTGCCAGATGTCTGGTAATTGTATTCTGTTCTGTTGTTTGGAGATTTAATTCCATTTGAAGTGCTAAACAATTCAATATTTTGTTGAGAGCTTATGCCCAACTGTTTTTTTATTTCTTTTATTTATCGGCTTGATCATTTGAAGCAGACTTTTCGGTAAGCTCGCCGGCGATTCCGGTGTTCGGTTCGGCCAGTATGTTTATATCAGTTGTATATTCGGGGTAGGAAAGCGAAAAAATCTTTTTGAAGGCCAGCTTGGTTTTGTCGCGCAGCAGATCGAGGACATAAAAATCTTTTACGTTCTTTAGCGCGCTGTTTCTCGCCTCATCATCGAGACTGAGCACTTCATCCGAGCTGAAGTCCTGGATAATGTCGACCTTCCAGGGTACGTTTTCAGCTTTTTCCAGCGGCAGCTTGTAAAATTTCCTGTTGTAGATCTCACAGCTTAAGATTTTCGGAACCGGAAGTGTGATTCGGATTATTTTTTGCGGATCATCGACGGTATAATCGAGTTTCTCCAGATCGAAGCCGACCTTGAGCTTGGCCGTATATCTCAGCAGGCCTCTTTTCCAGCGGACTGTAAGTAGGTTGGTTGTCTTTTCTTTTATTTCCGCGACACCCTCGGTTATGTATTCCAGAACTGCCAGTTCCGCAATGGCCTGTATGGACTTTATCAGGAATGTGGTGGTCTTCGATTCGGTTTTTGACGTTGGGGCGAATTTCCTGCCTATGTAGTATGCCAGGAATCCTACTATTATAACAGTAGTGATGTAAATTATGTAATTAAACATCTTGCTGCCCTTTAATTTTTATCACGGACTAACGGCCGCGATAGTGGAGAACTGTTAAATCTGAAGACCGGTTTTCCCGACTCAGATAGGGTAGTCGTAAATCAGTTTCAGACCGTAGCTTTGGCTTTGTGACGCAGTTCGAGTATGTACTTTATGATATCCTTTCTGCTGATGATGCCGGCCAGTTTTCCGTCCGATGTTATCGGGACCCTTCTAAAATTGTTATTTATGAGGCACTCGGTGATGTCTATCAGATTGTCGTTCTCATCGAAAGTGACGATGTTTTCGCTCATGTAGTCTTCGACGACGCCGGGCTTGTCGTGTGTTTCATATAATAATTTCAGAACATCTTTTTCCGAGAGTATACCGGCTAACGTCGTATCTTCGTTCACCACGGGCAGGCCGGTAATATTGTGCTCGACGAGTATCCTTATAGCTTCGTATATCGGGGTTTGTTTTTTAACGGTAATGATATCTGTTACCATGACGGTTTTTGCTTTGAACATGGCTTTCTCCTTATTCAAGATATTTCTTCCATGTATTTGGCAAAATTTCTTTGCACGTTTGTTAAGATAACCGGAACATGCGGCACGGTCAAAACAAAAATTGACCGCCCAGACGGGTACTGGTATTAATTTTTGAGGTGGGAATTCCAATTTTACTTGCAAACAGGGCGTGATTTTTGTAAATTACTCGTAGTTTTGGCGGCGTAGCTCAGTTGGTTTAGAGCATGGGATTCATAAGCCCAGGGTCGTCGGTTCGAATCCGACCGCCGCTATTATTTTGATTTTTGCATTTTGATATTTAATTTTTTAGTGCCCCCATCGTCTAGTGGCCCAGGACGCCGGGTTCTCAACCCGGTAACAGGGGTTCGACTCCCCTTGGGGGTATTTTATTTGCAGTCAAGAATGCGGTTTTTAATAAGTTTCCAGTCTGGATAAAGAATTATCAGATGGTTTCAAAATATGCTCAGTAGGTAGTAAACTTGTTCAATATAGGAACGCAGGAAATCTATAAAACCGACATTATAGCTTTAGTTCGATTAGGCTTTTTACGAATTTCCAGCAGAGTGTAGGCATTACGGGCAGGTTCAGTAATGTCGATAAGAATTGTTCCCCTTAACTTCGGGAGCGACGAATTTTGATGAGCGTAATGTACAGTGCCGGGGTGGCAACCAGAGAGAGCAGCACCGACATACAAACTGCACCAATAACAGCGATAGCCAGGGGCCTGAGCATGTCGGCGCCGGAGCCGACGCCATAGGCCAACGGCAGCATGCCCAGAGCTGTTGTCCCGGAAGTCATCAATACCGGTCTAAGGCGGCGTTTTCCGGCACGAATCAGGGCGTTTTCCAAATTTATACCCGAATCTTGTAAAACTCCAGCAAAGTCAAGCATAAGGATGCCGTTTTTAGCCACAATCCCCACGCCAATAATAGCTCCCAGAAGCGAGACAACATTCAGCGACGTACCGCTTATATACAAAGCCAAAATTGCGCCAAACATTGCCAAAATGGCGCCGAATATAATCGCCACCGGTCCGGAAAAGGATCGAAATTCAGGAATCAGTATTGTGAACACCAGGAAGACGGCCATTACAAGAACCACCAGTAAATGGCGGAAGGATTCCTGTTGCTGCTGATATAATCCACCAAATTCGATGACCTCCGGAGGTATGGATTTATCGTTACTTAGCCTGTTACGAATTTCCGCCATCGCGCTTCCAAGATCACGACCTTCCAGCCTGGCAGTGACGGCAACATCCTGGCGCAGATCTTCTCTGCGGAGCTCAAGCTGACCTGGTTCTTCTACTATATCGGCGATCTGCGATAGTTTGATCAGAGTTCCATCAGGACAACGAAGAGGCAAATTTTGTATGCTCGCAACCCGGTCGATATCGCATGGATCAACTATGACCCGGATATCTATCAGTCGATCGCCCTGTAAAACCGATGAGGCTGTCTGGCCGAGCATGGCTGTCTGGACAGCCGCCGCCACATCGTCCGTGGTCAAACCAAATCGCTGTGCATCCACACTTCGCAGTCGCAGACTCAGAGACGGACCCGTAATCATTAAACCATCAAAAGTATCCACAATCCCTTTGACCTTTTTGATTTCCGCTTCTACCTGGGGAGCTTTCTTTTTGAGAAATTCTATGTCTGTAGAAAAAAGTTTCACTTCAATTGGTTGCGGCGCCCACATTAAATCACCGATCAGGTCGGAAAGTATGCCGGGAAACTCCCACTGAAGACCGGGCACGGCGGCATTAAATCTATGTCGAAGTTCGGAAATTACCTCTTCTGTTTTCCGGCTGCGATTGGATTTGAGTTTGACCAGGAAATCTCCCGTATGAGGCTCTGCGATAGCCAGGGCCAGCCGTGCCCCGGTACGCCTTGAGTAACTCTCAAGCTCAGGAACGGTACGCAATATCTGCTCGGCTTGCCTGAGCTGACGGTCCGTTTCGGATAAGCTTGTTCCCGGCCTTGCAACATAATCAATCACGAAAGCACCCTCGTCCATAGGCGGCAGGAATTCGCTTTCGAGACGGTCATAAATTGCTATCCCGGCAAGTAAAACGAGCACACACAAGCCCAGTGTGATCCAGCGGTGATGCAGCGCTACTCGAACTATGTGCTCGTAAATCGCCGCAAAATATTTCAATACGATACCACCTTGCTCATCGAGTGCTTTTGTCTCTTTACGATACATCCCGCTCATAAACCATGCCGCCATAGATGGTGTAATCGTAATTGCCAAAAGCAGAGAGATAAGCAACGATACTGCCATAGTTAGTGCCAAAGACCGAAAGAATACGCCAACAATACCGTCGAGAAAAGCCAGGGGAATAAATACAACTACAGGTGTAAAGGTCGAGCTTAAAAGCGGTTTGAATATTTCAGCAATGCCCTCTCGCACAACCTTGCCGCGAGGTGCTCCGCTTAATATCTTAACGTATATTGCTTCTACAACTATGATGGCATTATCGATGATCACCCCGATAGCAGCAGCGATACCGCCAAGTGTCATCAGATTGAAGCTCAGTCCCATCACTTTCATTGCGATTAACGTAATCAGAACCGTTGTCGGGATCACCAGTGTCGCTACAAAGGTCATCCCCCAGTCTTTAAGAAAAAGATACAGCACAATAACAGATAGAAACAGCCCGAAAATAATTGCCTGCCACACGCTCTTGACCGATTCACGTACGATTAACGACTGGTCGTAAAAAAGTGCCAGTTTCATATCAGGAGGCAATTCCTTTTTAAGTATCTCCAGTTCGGCTTTTAATATTCGGGCAATTTCGAGCGTGCTTCCATCAGGCTGGCTGCGAATATTCAGCAGCACAGCTTCTTTTCCATCGGCCGTAACCACGTTAAAGACAGGTTCGGGTCCCCGCTCGACCCGGGCGAAATCTCTAATACAAATCGGGTGACCTTTATCAACTTTAACAGCAAAATTTTCAATATCTTCGATGCTGTGTACGCGACCATCCACGACAGTAAGATATAGCGTGTGATTTTCCTCGTGCATACCGGCCGGAGCTATAAGATTCTTTTTTATTAGTGCTTCAGTTACATCTGAAAGACTCAGTCCCGCCGCCTGCAA
>CAZKYP010000107.1:0-11524 GCA_964556885.1 uncultured Pirellulales bacterium
CGCCCAACTCCACGAAAACAATATACGCCAGTGGGAACACCAGGGTCCAGCCCTGTAGACGACACAGTGACGCCAGAAAACCTAACAGGCCCGCCTGCAGGTAACGTTTATGCCGGGCACTCAGAATTGCGCCAATAGTGAGCGTCAAGAATAGACTTTCGCTGTATCCCGCGAGCAGGAAAAAGGCTGTGGGGAAGCTCATGAGGAACAGAACGGTCCGCCGCGCGACCCGCGGGTTATAGTCGAGGCTGACCAGCCGGTAGAGCAGACCCAGGGCCAGCGCATAAAAAAGGTTACTGACGATCAGGGCGGAGAGTAGATAATTGCCGTCTGTGAACAGGGTGAAGGTCCGGATGGCGAACGGGTACAACGGGGGAAAAACAATCGAGCCATTCGCGGCGTCGTAACCTTGCCGGGCGATGAGCAGGTACCAGCCTGTATCCCAACGATACCAGGGCTCCAGCCAGTCGCGTAACGGTTCTTGGGTGGTGAACACGCTGCTGTGGATGGCGTACACCTGCTGATCATAACGGTCATGGGTCGGGGGAACTAACTCCATAGTACCATAAGCGACCACGGCGGCCAGAATGTGTGTCATCAGGAATAAGACAATGGCGATTTGTAGAACGGCAATACGCCGCATCTGCAACGGTTGTATTTGACGTAGAGACCAATATGTCATTCTGGTGGTTTCCTCACCGGTTCCGTTTCGCGCTCAACAGGTGTCGTTCCAAGACAGATGAGTGCATTTCTCAACACTCACCTATCTGGATAGTTCCCAGGGCACGACGCCGTTCTCGCCCCAGCTATTTTTCAGGTTGTTGTGGAGATGGTGTTTAAGACGACCTTAACAGGTCATGATGAATTCCAGATGAAATGGGCTAAAAATGCTCTGTTCCATGCTCAAGGTGACATCTGCGCGGATTTATAATGGTACCTGTCGTGGACAATCAGCACGGCGAAGAGCCAGATCACGCCCAGAGTGAGCGATCCGAGTACGTCGCTGGGGTAGTGCGCGCCGAGATAGACGCGGCTGAAGGCAACAGCCAGCACCCAGCCCCCTGACAACAGCGCCCAGCCGCGATGGTGCGCGCGCCACAGCAGGACCGCTAGCAGCCCATAGAAGGCCATCGCGGTGCTAGTATGCCCGCTGGGGAAACTGTAGCTGTGTTCGACCGCCAGCGGGGGAAACACTTCCGGGCGAGGACGCGCGAAGATCAGTTTGAGGATGGTGTTGATGATCACGGAGCCGATGAGGGCCGTGCTGATAGTCAGCGCCTCCACCCGCTGCCGCCGCCAATGCCACAGCCAGACGACGACGGCGACAACCAGAGTGATCACGGCTCCGCTGGCGGTGAAGGTGACGCCCTTCATGAGGGTGTCCAGCCAGGGGGTGCTGAGGCGGTGTATGTCGCGCATCAGAGGAACGTCCCACGAAAAGCCTTCTTTGAGCCAGACATCCTCGGCTAATTCCAGGAACGTGAACGCTGCGCCAAACACGAGGAGCAAACTCAACGCCCAGCGGGATAACAAGGCATAAAACGGGGCTAAAATCGATGGTATCCAGTGAAGACGGTTTTGCATGGGTTGTCCTTGTTCGGAGGTTCTTCGTCAAGTCTGTGCTGCCGGGTTCACGGGCAAGACGACGATGACGGTTGTGCCCTGGCCCGGTTCGCTCGCAACTTCAATATGCCCGTGATGGGCCTGTACGATGGCCTGCGAGATCGCCAGCCCCAGTCCAAATCCACCGGTCGCACGGGCGCGGGCGCTGTCGGCGCGGTAGAAACGCTCAAGAAGATGGGGGAGATGTTCCGGGGCGATACCCATCCCCGAATCAGTCACTTCGACCGAAAAAGTCTGCCAGTAACGGCTGGCGCTGACCATTACGTGCTTGCCCGAAGGGGTGTACTTCACCGCGTTATCGAGCAAATTGGCAAACACAGTTCGCAGCCGTTCCCTATCCCCCTTCAGATGCCAATCCACCTGGGGTGGCAGCTTCAGGAATACGGTTACCCCGCGCTCACGCCCCTGGTTTTGAAACCGGTCAACCACTTCTTGCAGGAGTTCGTCCAGGGCCACTGGCTCAAAATCGGAAAGACCGAGCTGCTCGACACGTGCCAGCGTGAGCATCTGCTCCACCAGTTGGGTCATGCGGTCAACATCGCCTTCCATATCGGCCATCATCTGGAGCAGCGCGGCAGCGTCACGCGGACGAGAACGCGCCAGGCTCAACTGGGTTTTCATCATGCCCAGGGGGGTACGCAGCTCGTGGGATACGTCAGAAGTCAACTGCCGCTCACGCTGAAACGCCCGGTCGAGCCGTTCGAGCATCCCATCAAATGTATGCGCCAGGCGGCCAATTTCGTCATCGGGCAGGTCCAGGTTTAACCGCTGGCTCAGGTCCGCTGCCTCGATCTGCTGTGCGGTATTGGTAATCGTCACGACCGGTGATAACGCCCGGCTGGCCAGGAACCAACCCCCAACTGCGGACAAGACTAACACAATGGGGATGGTCGTCCCCAGCCCTAACAAAATCTGCTCGACCGCATCCTGGCTGTTACGAAGCGACAGAACCAGCACGAGCGTGCCCAACGTGCGGTCCCCTTCCATCAGCGGTGTTACCAACAGGCGCACCGGCTCCCCATTGGCCAGGCGACGATTGGTGAGACGACCGGCAGCAGGCAAAGGTGCAGGCAGCGGGTCACGGTCGGCATCTCCCACCGTGGCTGACACCTGCCCCTGCGGCGTGAGAATCCAGGCGGATACTTCACGAGCGCGCAGTTCTGCCTCGTCGGTGGCTGGCACCGAAAACTGGCCCCCATGTATATCCACCACCGCGTTCAACTGAGAGGCACTCAGGCGCAGTTTGTCGTCAATCTGCTGATTCTGCGAACGCTGCAATACGAAAACAAGGATACCCGAAAAAACCAACAGCAGAACAGCTTCCAGGACTACAGTCCACAACACCAGCCGCACACGCAGTTTACGCAGACGTTTCATCAGCCGTTATCCTGTAGCCCAAACCACGCACGGTCTGGATCAACTTTTTCGGGTGGCCGCTGTCGATCTTCTTGCGCAGCGCATAGATGTAGACTTCGATCAGCTTGGACTCGGCGTCGAAGTCCATATCCCATACGTGCTCCGTGATCTGGTCCCGGCTGAGGACCTGGTTGGGATGCCGCATCAGCGTTTCCAGCAGCGCGTATTCCTTGGCGGTCAGTTCGATCACTTCCCCACCGCGTTGAGCGCGTTTGGTGGTCGTATCCAGAACCAGATCGGCTACACGCAGCTCGGTCGTCTTACTTGGCCCATCGCGCCGACCCAGTGCCCGCAGCCGGGCGGTGAGTTCTTCAATGGCAAACGGTTTGACCAGATAATCATCTGCGCCGCTGTCCAGGCCCTTGACCTTGTCGGGCAGGGTGTCACGGGCGGTGAGCATCAAGACCGGCATCGTATACCCTTTGGCGCGCAGTTGTCGGCAGACCGCGATGCCGTCCATGCCCGGCAGCATGATGTCCAGCAGCACGATGTCGTACTCCGCGCTCTGGACCCACTCGATAACCTCAAGCCCGTTGCCGACCACGTCAACCGCATAGGCTTCCTCTTCCAGCCCTTGACGGATGAGGGCGGCCATACGCGGCTCATCTTCGACGACCAGAATACGCATTGTTCCTTCCTCAGAACTGCAATCGACTGTTCCGGCAGTTCTCTGTTGCCTGCCGGAACAGTTGTGTACAGATTATACGGGTTTCAGTCGTTGCCCCCCTCGGTCCCGCCCGGACCCTTGTCGACACTCGTTGTTTGGGGCGCGAAGCCCGTCGCGTGCAGCGTGACATCCAACGTCAGCGCGTTCAGGTCGGTGTAATACAGGCTGTTAGGGTTGACGCTGTAGTGATCCGGCTGGCCGGTGTTGTCGAAGTGCAGCGCTTTCGTCTCGCCCGCTTTGAGCGTGAAGCCGGGCAGCGTGCGATAGTAACTCTGCACCTGGTTGGTGGCCGGATCGGTGATGGTGTAATACACGTCGAAGTTGGTGATGTCGCTGGACGTGGTGTTCGTGATGGACAGTTCCAGGTGGTCCGGCGCATCCGCGCCCTGGGCATCGACGTTGTTTTCGACCAGGATGCTGCCGATGACGAAACCTTGCGTCGTGCTGGTTTCGGTGATCGGGTTATCCGCTTGCATGGGCGTCTGGTCGGCCAGATCGTTCTGCCCGTCGCCGTCGGTGTCGGGGTTATTCGGATCGCTGCCCAGCACGTTTTCGGCGCTGTCAGGGATGCCGTCGCCGTCGGTGTCCGTTTGCCCGTTGGCGGCGCTGCTGGACTGGCCGCCGGGTTGGCTGTTGGCTGCCGGTTGGGTCGCGTTGGCGCTGGATGAATTGGTGTTGGATGCGCTGCTGCTGCCACCACAGGCGGTCAGGGCCAAAGCGGCTATCATCAGGACGGCAGCGAGCACGAGAGCTTTCTTAGACATGCGAGTATTCCTTCCTTACGTTGTACGAGAGATAGGTGAGCGAGAGATTCAGGCTTCCTGGCGCAAAAACACGACATACGATGCGCCCATCAGCACGATGATCGGAACGAGCAGACCCACCAGATCGATGGTTTTGAGCTGGAGAATCTGGCTCCAGGTGTTGTTTGTGAACTCGGTTTTGACGCCCAGCAGGGCGAAGGTCATACGCTCAAGGTGTTTGGTGGGGGACATTTCCTCTACGTCGTTGCGTATGGTCTCGTACCAGTGGAACTGCCGCAGCGCGGCGGTTTCCTGGGCTTTATCCATACCCATACGGGCGAAAAAGCCGCCGGGGAGCTGGTTGTCGAGGTCCATCGTGTCCCCGATCTGGGGCAGAATGAAGGCGAAAACCAGCCATACGATCACCGTCAGCAGCAGGGCGTTGTTGCCTTTGGACGTCACCAGCGCGAAGAACAGCGCCAGCAGAAAGAAGATCAGGATGTACAGCCAGGACATGACCATCGTCAGGCCCAGCTTGATCGTCTGCTGGCCGGTAAGAGTGACGCCGCCCACCACGCGCAGCACCCCGACCGTCGCCACGCCCACGCCCAGCATCAGCAGCGCGAACACGACCGCATTGCCCAACACTTTGCCGGTCAGGAACTGGTCACGGTAGACCGGGCGCGAGAGGATCAGGCGCAGCGTGCCGGCCTGCCGTTCCTTGTGGATGGTCGTGAAGCCCACGATCATGCCCAGCAGCGCGCCCAGCATCGCCAGGTAGTTGATGAAGTTCTTCGACACGGCAATCGGATTGAGCGCGGGCATGGGCGGGATGTCGGTGCGGCCCAGGTCTTTCAGCACCTGCACCGACTGGTTGTATTCCGCGATGCGGTTATGTACGGTCGTCGCGCCCAGGCTGATCGCGATCAGGGTTAGCGCCAGCAGCATGACCATCGACACCAGGAACAGGCGGTTGCGGAAGGCGTCCGCGATCTCTTTGCGAGCAATGACTCCCAGCGTATGGGCTGTGCGGCGACGGGCGAACGGTGAATTCAGGGTTAGTGTTGACATGTGGCGAATTCCTTTAGCGGCGGCCCTTGATGCGAAAGTAGACGAACACCCCGGCCACCGCCGTGATGACCAGCGCCCCGGCGGGCAGCAGGTAATTGGGGTTGCTCTGTACGCGCACCAACAGCGCGCTGTCGGGGCTGGTGGCCTGGTCGCTGGTGAGCGTCAGTTTAACCGGCTGGTCGATGGCGACCTGCGAGGCGGGCACCACGACCTGCACGTGAAAATCGACGGTGCTGCCCGGTTCCAGGCTGGGGACGCTGGCCGGATCGACCCGCACGACCCACTTCGACGGCGCGCCGAGCGTGAGCATCAGGTTGGTGACCGGCGCGACCCCCGTATTCGAAGCTGTCGCGTCGAACGTGAAATCCTTACCGCTGAACGTACTGACATTGACGTTCTGGCTCGTGATCCGGATGGCGTAGGTATTCTCGACATTCAGGGTAACCGGCGTCGTGATGACGACGCCATCGTCGCGCGTGGCGGAGAAGTCCGCCGTGTAGCGCCCGATGGGGGTGTCGGCGGGTACATCCACACGCAGCGTCAGCAGCGCGGTGCCGTTGGCGGCCACGCTCGTTTGTGTGATGACCGGTCCCCCCTGGGTAACCGTAGCCGCGAGCGACTCCGGCAGTCCGTTGAGGGATAGATCATACTGGTGCTGCTGCGCGGTGTCGTTGCGCAGTTCGATGGGAAAGATGGCGGTTTGCCCGGCCTGGACGGTCTGCGCCAGGACAAGCCCATCAGCGAGTGCCGCCTGCGCGGCGATGCCTGCCAGGCCCAGCAGTATTAACGTGATGAGTAGCGAGCGTTTCATCGAAGGTTACTCCAGCGTCAGGGTTTCGTTGCGCAAGAACAGCGCATATCCAGCGGCGACGAACACCACGCACGGCACGAGCAGTGCCAGCAGTGCGGTCAGGCTGTCCCCGGCGAGGGTGCGTTTGCTCAAGGTGGTGCTGCCCGGCGTGACTTCCAGCAGCGTCGCGCCGATGTCGCGCAGGTGCCAGGTCGGCGACAGGGCGTTGAGTGCCCGCGAAGTCGTGGTATCCTGCGGAATCTGGTTGGTGGTCCCGCTGATACTGTTGACGACGGTGCTGTTGGTCATCTGCGTGTCAGCCATCTGCGGGATCACGAAGCTGACCAGCATCCACAGCACCAGCGCGACGAGAAAGACGTTAGCGCTGCTTTTTATGCGCAGGCTGAGCAGCATCGAAACGGTCAGGAAGATCAGCATGTAGGCGAACGACAGGCCGATAAACACGGCCAGCCGCAGCACCTCGCTCCCGGTCGGCCATACGCCACGCACGGCGACCAGCAGCGTTACGTTGAACACGAAAACCAGTCCGAGCAGCGCACCAATCACGGCGGCGTTGCCCAACAGCTTGCCGGTTAGCAGGCGATCCCGGTAGACCGGGCGCGACAGGATCAGCTTGAGGCCCCCGGATTCTTTCTCTTCGATCAGGGTGTTGTAGCCCAGGATCACGGCCAGGATCGCGCCGACAATGCTCACGTATTCGGTCAGGTTGGCGAGGATCGAGAGCGTGTTGATCTCCGGTTTGGCGGGTAGGACGGTTTTGCCTTCAGCGGTGAGGCTGGCGATCGTATTGTTGTAGAGGCGCATCTCGGCGTGTTTGGTCGTGCTGCCGATATACACCGACAGGATTGACAGCCCCAGGAACAGCGCTGTGATGATGAGAAACAGCCGGTTGCGGAAAGCCGCCTGCCATTCGCGGCGCGCAATGATGATTATCGCGTGCATGGTCGGCTCCTCACGCAGCAGCCACAGACTGTTGTCGCTCGAAGTGTAAATAAATATCTTCCAGCGACCGGTCGGTGGGGAACTGGGCCATCACGTTCTTGAGGGTATCGGCCACCACCAGCCGCCCGTGATTCAGGATGCCGATGCTGGTGCACAGCTTGGTGACTTCAGAAAGCTGGTGGGTGTTCATGAAGATGGTGATGCCAAACTCGCGGTTGAGTTGAAGAATCAAGTCGCCGATGGCGCGCGTGCCTTCCGGGTCCAGCCCGGAGGCTGGTTCGTCCAAAAACATTACAGCGGGCTGGTGGAGCAGCGCCTGGGCGATACCGACCCGCTGGCGCATCCCTTTCGAGAAGCTGCCGACGCGCCGGTCATGCCAATCCTGGCAGCCTAACAACCCCAACACGTTGTCGATTCGCGCGGAGATGTTCGGCACATCAGACAGCGCCGCGAAAAAATGCAGATTCTCGGCGACGGTCAGGTCGTTGTACAGGCGCACATTTTCGGGCACATAGCCGATCTGCTGGCGGACGGCGAGATTCTCCTTGATGATGTCTTTGCCGCAGACCTGCGCCGTGCCGGAGGTCGGCAGTAGCAGCGTGGTCAGCATACTGACGGTCGTCGTTTTGCCCGCGCCGTTATGTCCCAGAAATCCGAAGATTTCGCTTTCTGCGACCGTGAGGGTGAGGTGATCCACGGCCAGGGTATCGCCAAAGCGGCGAGTGAGGTCCTGTGTTTGGATAGCGGATGTCATGCGATTGACTGCCTTTCTCTACGGTGTGATGTGATGCTACCCAGGCAGTAAACCGCACGAAGGTTAATCCCAGTTGAAGTGGCCGAATTTCTGTGACGTTGAGTGAGGACTGCCAGCGCCTCATTTCATGTGGGTTTCATGTTGGGGCATTACACTGGGGACACATTGTTGTTTTAGCCGGAGGATCGATTTCGGTGAATTCACCACAATCACGAGACGATATTGTTCTGCGCGCCGAGGGGCTTTCGAAAAGCTATGGGCGGCACCCGGCGTTGACCGATCTGTCTTTCGAGGTCAAGGCAGGGGAGATCGTAGGGTTGTTGGGACCGAATGGCGCGGGTAAGACGACCGCCATCCGTATTCTGACCACTATTCTACCCGCCACGCACGGCCACTTCAGCCTGATGGGCATTCCAGAATCGCGGCCAAGAGAGATTCGAGCGCAGATCGGAGTCGTGCCGGAGAGCAACGGGTTTCCCAGGACTATGACGGGTGAGGATTACCTCATTTACATCGGGCGGCTCTGCGGCATGTCGAAGGGGGAAGCGCGCAGCCAGGCTGACCGGCTGTTACACGTGGTCGGCCTGACGGCAGCCGCCAATGCTCGCACAACGACGTACAGTTTAGGAATGCGCCGCCGCCTTGGAATCGCCCGCGCCCTGATCCACTCGCCGCGCTTGTTGTTTCTGGACGAACCAACGCTGGGGATCGACCCCATCGGGCAGCGTGAGATTCTTCAGATCGTGCGGCGGACCGTCGAGGTCGATCAGGTGGCGGTGATCCTCAGCAGCCATTTGCTGGAGGTGGTCGAGCAAATCTGTTCGCGGGTGCTGATCCTGAATCACGGCCACGTCATCGCGCAGGGCACTGTATCTGAGGTCAAACAGCATTTCGCGGTCGGTCGGGCGTGTCGGGTCCAGGTACCGCTCGAAGACGTCCAGCAGGCGCTCGCTGCGCTGTCGGCTTTGGACGGGGTGGAGGCGGCCCTCAGCGCCGATCACCGCAACGAGATCGTGGTCTCAATCCAGAACGATGGACTCCCCCTAAATGACGTGCTGAACTGTCTCATTCAAGCGGGCATATCGGTTGAGTCCTTCAGCAAGGATCACATGAGTCTCAGTGACGCGTTTCTATCCATGATCGAGGAGGTCACGGTTCAATGAACGAGACAAAACAACCGGCGTGGCGGGTCGTCTGGTCGACGGCCCTGAGTCAGTGGGTAGGCTGGAAAGGGGCGCTGATTCTTTTCGCGTTCAGTATATTGTTGAGTGTGAACACCGTGCTGCTGGTGAAGAATCCTGAGCTGAACGTTCTGACCCAGCTGCAGATCGTGGATCGCACGCTACACACAGCGGTGCTGGTCGGGGCGCTGGCGGCGCTCCTGGTGGGTGCGAACGCCTTCAGCGGTGAACGGGACCATCAAACGCTGGAAAGCCTGCTGCTGACGCCGGCGGCGCGGGGACAAATCGCCGTGGGGAAGCTGCTGGCGGTGGTGTCGGTCTGGGCGGCGATGGCTGTCATTGCCATTCCGTATATTCTCCTGGTGACCGGTGGAACGAGTGTGGTGGCGTCTTCGCTAATCTTGTTCGCCATTTTGGGAACCGTCGTGGTGCTGCTCAGTGTGGGGATCGGTCTGGTCATGAGCGCCGTTTCCTCGACCAACAGTGTCAGCCTGGCGCTGAGCGTGGTGATCGTGCTGCTCCTGATCGCGCCCACCCAGTTACCGCCCAGCGTGACCGGTCTGAAAGTGATGGATTGGTTCACGAAAATCGATCCGATCACGGCTGCGATCAACTACCAGAGCGCTATTGTGCTGGATGGAGACGCGTGGACGGCGCATTTGAATCTTCTGATATCCCCGCTCATCGCGCTATTTCTGATTGTAATTGGAGGGATTTCCTTCATCGACCGTTCGCTTTCGCTTCAGGGAGGTATCAGCTCATGACTTCGAAATGGCGCACCATCTCACTTCTGCTAGCGGCTGGCCTGGTACTCGCAGGTTTACTCCTGCCAACGACCGCTTGGGGGCAGGCCTCCCAAACCATATCGTTGCAGATGAGCCAGGAGTCGGCGTCGCTGCTGGTGGGCGAGTCGGTAGCATTCAGTACCATGCTGCGCAACACTGGCACGGATGCTACTCCCCCGCTGGTAGCCCACCTCAACGTTGCTTCTCTGCAATCCGGTGTTTATGTTGATCCCGAAGATTGGTCCAGCGCCCGCACACAATATCTCGACCCGCTTCAGCCGGGCGACTCTATGACGATGGATTGGAAAGTCCGCGCCTTGACCGAAGGAGATTTCGCGGTCTACATCACGCTGGTGACGGCTGATCCCACCTTTGTGCCGGTGACCGGCGCGCCACTGGTGGTCCATACCTCGCCCAGCAACATCCTGCCCATGCGGAAAGTGCTCCCGGTGGTCGCGGTGGTACCGCTCGTGCCATTCGCGCTGGTCCTGGCCGGCATTGTCCAAGACCTCAGGCGGCGGGTTGAGCGGAAATCACACAAGAGCCAGTAATTCCAATAAAGAAGCACCGATACAGATGAGAAAAGGAGTGATTTCCGGCGGGAGTGCAGGTAATTCCGATTTCCCGCAAAAAACCTTCTGCATACCTTCGTTGCTCCACTCACGTCCTGAAGAACCCACTTCTCCCTACCGGTTGAGCTGCGTTTCTTCGCCTGAGTTTCCAACGCTGGTGGGCAGCTGAATTGCCCATATTTTACTCGGGGTGTTGTGGTGGCTACTTCCGCCATCCAGCGTTGTTTGGGTCTGATTGCGCCCGCCAACCGGAACAGAAAAACTTCCTGCCATAAGCGCAGGACCAGTACTATCGAACCCGCACCAACTGCGCTCTTGGATCGAAGCCTTAATGAAAATTGAGAGAAGAAAGCTGATTTGAAGCAACAAAAAAGCGATGAAAATCAACGTTTCACCGCTTTTTTCTTTGTGTAGCCAGTGCGGGAGCGACGGGCATCGACCGCTCGTTGGCTGCGTGATTGTTACGGGAAGATTCAGACTATTTCTCCGCATTTCACGCCAACGCATGGCCGCGTAGTCAGCTTACCGCTTCGCCAGTCGGCCTAATGGATGCAAGGAGACTGGCAAATGACAACCTCAATTCGTCCACTAACTCAAGAACAACGCTTGACGGCTCGCCAAGCCGCGCGCGACGCTGTTGTCCGTGCGATGGGCGCGAAACCAACCCGCGAACAATTCCTGTATACTACGATCTCAAAATACCCGCCAGCCGTGACCCGCCTGATCAGCTTGCTGTGCATTGTCTTGCTGCTGGCCGCGTTCACCCCATCGGCGATCAGGCTGTATGTCATTGGCTCTCAGACGTTCGGACAAGCCGTGTCCAACCGGGTAGCCATGACCGCGGTCGGGCTGGCGACCGTTTTGTCGGCAGAAGTCGGTCAGGTTGTGTTTTCGCTGGCCCTGGCAACGTTGGGACATTCGCGGACATCGCGCAATCTGCTCCATTTCAGCATGGGGAT
>CAZKYP010000108.1:0-9995 GCA_964556885.1 uncultured Pirellulales bacterium
GGCAAGAACGGCCAGGGTCCCGCCCCGCTCAAGACGGCCAAAGGCTGGCTGCACCTGGCGCACGGGGTGCGTGTCACCGCCGCAGGTTATCGCTACGTTTTGTATATGTTTGTAACCGACCTTAAAGAGCCGTGGAAAGTGATCGCCAAACCGGGCGGGTATTTTATGGCTCCCGAGGGAAACGAACGGATCGGCGACGTGTCCAATGTCGTCTTTTCCAGCGGCTGGGTCGCCCGAGAAAACGGCACAGTATTCATCTATTACGGCTCATCCGATACGCGTACACACGTGGCAACGAGCACGCTGGATAGATTGCTGGATTATTGCCTGAACACGCCGCCGGACGGACTGTATTCATATAAGTGCGTCGAGCAGCGTTGTGAACTGATCAAGAAAAATCTTGAGAGTCCCTTGTGGAAGTCACTTACATAACAGGAGATACGAAAATGAAAAGAGCCATTTTATGTCTGATTATCCTGCTGACACTCGGTGTCGCATTCGGAGTCGAATACGTCGCAGACCCGCAATTCAAGCTGACCGATCCAGTTGCTACGCCGCAGACCAAAGCACTCTATCAAAACCTGCACAAGCTGGCGCAGAATAATATCCTCTTCGGCCACCAGGATACGCTCTCTTACGGCATGGGCTGGGAGGGCACCGCCGAGACATTCGACAGCGACGTGTATCGAGTGTGCGGCAAGTTCCCGGCGGTATTCGGCTGGGACCTCGGTCATATCGGCGATGCCAATAACATCGACGGCGTCCCGTTCGAGAACATGAAAATCTGGATGGCCGAAGGCTATAAAAGAGGCGGCGTCAATACAATAAGCTGGCATGCCCGCATACCCGGTTCGGACAAGAACGCATGGACCCAGGAGGCGGTTGTCTCTCGTATCCTGCCGGGCGGCGATTTGCACCAGGAATACGTCGCCAAGTTAGAGCTTATTGCTAAATTCATCGGCGATTTGAAAGGCCCGGAGGGCGAGCCGATCCCTGTCATTTTTAGGCCGTTCCACGAGCATAACGGAAGCTGGTTCTGGTGGGGCGCCAAGTGGTGTACGCCGGAGCAGTACAAGCAGATTTGGCAATTCACGGTGGACTACCTGAGAAAGACTAAGGGCCTGCATAACATCATTACCTGCTATTCGCCGGACCGCTTCGAGAATCGTGACGAGTATCTTGTGCGGTATCCCGGCGACGACTATATCGATATCCTGGCCCACGATAACTACGGCTCGTTCAGCTCTCTGGATAAAAAAGTCGAGGCCCAGAAGATGATAGACATGCTTGTCACGATTGCAAACGAGCACAACAAGGTTGCGGCCCTCAGCGAGACCGGACTCGAACGGATTCCCAATCCTAACTGGTGGACGGATGTATTGTTAGAAATAATCAAGACAAGCGACAAGGGCAAACAGCTCGCCTGGGTCCTGGTCTGGCGGAACGGCCGGCCGGACCATTACTACGCCCCCTACCCGGGACAGACCAGCGCGGAGAATTTCAAAAAGTTCGAAGCCGACCCGTTCACACTATTCATGGGAGATTTACCGAAGATGTACGAATAATCCGGTTATCACTAAACATCAACAGGTGTGTTGAGTTTGTTCAAGGTTTCACGAAGGATTCGGAAAAACCTTTCGTTGTCGGGCCAGAGGATTCGCTTGTCACTCGGCATGGGCTTGTCGAGTTCATCAAGAAATTGAGCAAGGATTGTTTCATCCAGCGTTTCCGCCGAGACTCCCAAGCCGAGCTTTCGGATATAATGGGCGTTAATAATCTGCTCGTACTGTCCGGTCAGCGGCAGCAAAAGCATCTTCTTTTTCAGGTACATACACTCGCTTATCAGTGAAAAGCCCGCCGATGCAATCACGCCGCAGGCGCTTGCCAGGTCATTCAGGAATCCTTCCGTCGAACGTCCCTTGAAAATGCAGTTTTTATACTCCGCTTTTTTATTAAAGCCGTAGATTACGAATTTCTGGTCGCCGAATTTACCGAGTACTTCCTGCAGTTGCTCCTTCTGTGTTCCTGTTGTTGAATACAAAAGAACATGTTCGCCCTGCACGGCATTCAGCGAAGCTACGATGGGCCTGACCACAGGCGGGGCCAAAACGGCCGAATCGACACGCAAAGGCGCATCGAAGAAATTGATAATTACATAAGCAACTGCACCAATATAGTGACACTCCGTCACTAATTCGGCGGTAAGCCGTGAAAACCAGCTCTTGGCCGGGTGCTCCAGCTCGCAAAGAGTCAGAACATGCTCGTGGTCGATGCTGACAAAAGGTACTCTGTTTCGCCAGGCCCACCACGCGCTGAAAGGCTCGAAATCCGAAATCACCAGGTCCGGTGCGAACGGCTCGAAATGTTCCCTGAAAAGCTCGTCGTTCTGCCTGTTGCCTTCGGGCAGTTTGAGAAGATTCTTTTTAAGTGTTTCCGATTTATCGATACGCCCGCCTGTAAAAGCATACGACAGGCCGAATATCCCCTTTACACGCGGTCCGAAATACTGCTTCAGATACAAAAGTGATTTCTGCGAGCCGACAAACATCACATCATTACCGGCATCGATGAGCTTCTGGCCTATCAGGTGGGACCTGCTGCTGTGCCCAAATCCTTCCCCCGCAACGCCGTATATTATCTTGGCCATTAGTTCGTTCTGCGTTCTGAGTGCTGCGTTCTGAGTTTCATTTGTTGCTAATCCACTCCGAGGTAGTTCAGCGTCTTTTCGATTATCACTTTGGCCACCGGTGCGGCCACGGTCCCGCCGGTATAGCCTTTGCCCAGCTTTCTGTTCGGTTTCCTGATAGAGACCAAGACAATAATCGCAGGGTCGTCGACAGGCGCCCCGGCTATGAACGAAGCAACATACTCGCTTTCCGAATACCCCCTGCTGTCACTATTGGCAATGTTGGCGGTGCCGGTCTTGCCGAATACTTTCCACTTATCGAGTTTCGCCCTGTTGCCTGTTCCCGTACTGTCGTTGACAACGCCGGTCATGGCCTCGGTGACAATCCATTCGGCCGTCTCCGGCTGAATGATATAACCGACCGACGGCAGAGGCCGCTTTATCTCCGTAACCTCGCCCTTGGCGTCCACAACCGCCCTGACCAGAAACGGCCTGACAAGACGGCCGTTGTTGATAAGGATACAATATGCCCTGACAAGCTGCATTGCGGTGACGCATATCTCCTGTCCGAAAGGTATCCGGGTGACACTATACCCGGTCCAGTCCCTCGTCGGCCTAAGCAGACCTTCGACCTCGCCGGGCAGCTCGATTCCGGTCTTTTTGCCGAATCCGAAAAACGTAAGACCGTCGTAGAGCTTTTCGGCGCCGATCCTTTGCCCGATCTTGGCCATGCCGATATTACTGGAATTTACAATTATCTCCCGAATTGTCAAATCGCCGAATCCCCTTCGATACTCGCCGATTCGACCGAATCCCTTGCCGTGATAATTACCGTACTCGCAAAATATTCTCTCCTGCTTGTTCACCACACCGGCATCGAGAGCAATCGCAAGAACGAGCGGCTTTATAATACTGCCCGGCTCATACCAGTCCGTCACAACCCTGCTGCGGAAGTTGTTCGGGTCCGTCGTGCCTATGTTCGCCGGGTCGAAATCAGGCAGCGACACCATCGCCAGGATCGCCCCGGTCTTCGGCTCGGCTACAATCGCCACCGCCGATTCGGCTTCGTAAGCCTCGCATTGTTTGGCAAGCTCATCCCGCACAAACTGCTGAATCGTCGCATCTATAGTCAGGATAATACCATACCCATCGTTCAGGACACCTTCCTGCTGCTTGATCCGGATAGGCCGGCGGTGAACATCCGCAAAAAAAACATTCTGGGCCGGCGTGCCTCTCATCGCCTTGTCATATTTCAGCTCCAAACCTTCCAGTCCCGTGTTTTCGCGGCCTGTAAAACCTATGATATTCGCCACAAGGGAGCCCATCGGGTAATGCCTTCGCCAGCCGGTCTGAACACCTATGCCTGGAATTTTAAGGGCGTCCGAGCACTGGTTGATATCAGCATCCAGTTTAATTTCCACATAACCGGGATTGCCGCTTTCGTTTATGAGCCTGCAGATTTCATTCGGTTCCATGCCCACAATCGGCGCCAGCTTATTCGAAACCTCCTGCTTGTCAGATATCCTGCGAGGTTCGGCGAATATTATCCGAATCCTGTTACTGGCGGCCAGCACCCTGCCGCAGCAATCGAGAATCTCTCCCCGCCGCGGCTGATCCACGTACGAACGCTGCTGCCTCAGGCATGCATCGAGATACTCGGTGCTCTTTAAATACTGCAAATGGAAACATCGCCCTGCCAGTGCCAGAAGTGACGCTATAAGAAGCAACGAGAAAATAATGGTAAATCGAATGTTTTTCAATTTTTACTTGTTCGCATCAGGTTGATCGTAACGCTGTGAAATTGCGGCGGGATTTATGAGTTTTTCCAGCAGTAACTGCTTGGTGCCAAGCTCCTGTATCAATCGCGTCTGCTCGGACCTGCACTGCCAGATATCATAAAATATTCGATTGTTGGCGCCCCGCAGATACACAGCAAAAACCATAACCGCAGTCAGATAAAACACAATAAAAACAAAACGAAACCGGAGCATCATTAAAATACTACCGTTCAAAATATTAACGCTTTTTTACGACCGCCGCTACAATCCGGCATTTCTAAGAGCTATTCTTTTACTGAACCGGCATCTTCAAACGCATGCCGACGACAAGATTGTCCTCGTCCTTGAGGATATCGGCGTTGAGCTTGCTGATCTCCGGATAGCGGCCGCCGTTTCCGAGCTGACTTGCCGCGATACGCCACAGGCTGTCGCCGTCTTTGACGACATATTCTTTGCCCGAACTTTTAACGACCGGTTTAGGCGACTGAACATTTGTATTTTCCCTGCCGCCAAGTGATTTTATTTTATCCAGTAGCGAACCCGAAAACAAGCTGCCTTCGCTTTTATTTTCAACCACTGTCCTCAATACGGGAAGAATCAGCTTCTGGCCGACAACTATCTCATCCGGCGATTTCAGCAGGTTGTGATTGGCCTCGTATATTTTCATTATCGTGGCTCTTTTGTTCCCTTCAACCGCACCGTATATCTTCTTTGCTATGTCCGCCAGGTTGTCACCATCTTCGACGACATAAGTCTTTGAGGTTTCCGGTTTTGCCGGCTCGGTTTTCCTGATTTCAGTACTGTAAGAAGTCACCGGCATGTCCGTCTGCCTTGCAGCAGGCACCTGGACATCCGTGGTAATCGGGCTTGCGGCGACCGAGCTGACCTGGGTAAACGGCCCGGAAGAAAACAGATTGTTCTTAGTTTCGGTCGTCGGTGAAACAGTCTCGAAAGGATTCATTGAAGGAGAATCGACCTGACCATCAGAATTTGCATAGGAATCTTCCTCTGTAAACATGTTACCCGGCAGTTCCATCTCATAGCGAACATTGTCCGGATTCAGGGACAGAACGGAACCCGAACCATCAGCAGGCTGGCGGGCCGTTGCCGACTGGCGATCTATTTGTTCCTGTACTTTTCGGATTGTGTTGGTGATAGGATCGTTCTGCTGATTAATCATTTCCATGGTCAGCTCATTGTTGCTTTTTTCCTTTGCTTTTTGGAATCGCGGCAAGCCGTTAATCACAAAAGCAATGATAAAAATGAATACCAAACCCAGTAACAATCCAATCTTGGCATCCGATGTCATGATGAAACTCCATTTATTTATGTTTACAATTCAATCGCCGGTACTTCCCGTCGACCGCCCTATTGTTTTTGTGCTATCCTTAATTTTGCGCTTCTGGCCCTGCGATTATCGATTATTTCGTTTCTGTCCGGCACAATCGGCTTTTTCGTCAGGAGCCTGTAAACGCCGTCTTTCTCGTTCTGTTTGAAATCGTACTTTACCAGCCTGTCTTCCAGGCTATGAAAGCTGATGACCGCAAAATAACCGTTTTTCTTAAGCAATCCCGGCGCTGAAATCAGCAGCCTTTTAAGATTTTCCAACTCGTCGTTAACTGCGATTCTCAGGGCCTGAAAAGTTCTCGTCGCAGGGTGTATCCTGTATCTTCGCGACTTCCCTGCCCTGCTCAAAGCCCTGCAAACCGTATCCGCCAACCGGCCGGTCGTCGTTATCGGCTCGTGCTGGCGCTGCCTGACAATAAACCGTGCAATCCGCCGCGACGCCCTGTCCTGGCCGTACTTATAAATCAGGTCGGCAAGCGATTTTTCATCGATTTCATTAACTATATCGGCAGCGGTGCGCTTTATTCTTTTATCAATTCTCATATCCAGCGGCATATTTGTTCGAAAGCTCAATCCGGCTTCGGCGTTTGTCCACTGGGCAGAGCAAATACCAAGGTCCGCTAATATAAAATCAACTTTTTCTATCCCCTGCTTGCGGACCTGCTCGTCAATCTGTGAAAAATTGGATTCAATCAAAACGACCTTGCAGGCAAGTTGCTTCAATTTGTCCTGTGCCGTCCGTACGGCATTATTATCAAAATCCAAACCTATGATAACCGCATCAGGACCCAAATTTGTTCCGAACAGAAGGCTGTGACCGCCCTGCCCGATGGTCGCGTCCACCATAACGCCATTCGATGGCAGTTTTATAAGCTCGATCAAAGTCCCGGCCAGGACCGGAATGTGCTCGGCCGCCGAATCACCCGCTTTTATCGTATTTTGTTCTATGTCCCGATGCATCGGAACCTTAGCTCATCACCTGTTGTATCAGGTGCAGGCTCAGCTAATGGTCAACGGGGACTTCTGGCTCAACAGCTTCTTTACAGCGGACGAAAACTGAACGCCCGAAAACATCTCATCGAATGTTTTTAATCGCTCCAGCCTTTCCTTAAGAGCCGCCAGCGAATCGAATGTTCTTTCATCGACCTGCCTCTCGCCGGCGAGACTATCGGTTACGATACGACAATGTTCTGAATCCGTTCTGATCATTTGTTCTTTCACTCCCCAATTTCAAGGTTCCTGTATTTGCTTCTGCAGCACCACCTGTCGTGCCTGCGACATTTGCTTCTGGTATTGAGCCATGTGGTCCGAAAGGAACTGTTCCCAGCTTTCACTGTTCCACAGCTCGATATGGTCCCTGACTCCCACTAAGGTAATATTGTCCTTCAATCCCGCCCTGCTTCGCAGCCGCTCGTTCAGCAGTAATCGGCCCTGGTTGTCCAGTTCCACCCTGCTGGCCAGGGCAAAACTCATTCTCTCGAATGTAACAGCCTCATCCGGCGCAGTCGTTCCCGGCGTAACCGCAAGGGCTATCTGCTCGAAATACTTCTCCGGATATAAACAGAGAATACCGTTGGCACCCAAAACGAGATAGAAATTACTGCCGTGCTCATCAACGTCAATCTGGCTCCTCAGCTTGTTAGATATGAGCACTCGGCTCTTGTTATCTACAACGTGCTGATACTCACCTGTTAATAGAAGCATGGCATTCGACCCACTTAACCTATTTTTGATGGGGAATTATACCACTTCTTACCACTATGTCAACATTCGTCACCATTTTTTCCCAATATTCTCGCAAGATTTTATTATAGGACGGTTGGTCAAAATAGCTAATTCTTAGATTTAGAAGCGTTTACGTTAATTCCGCTAAATTCATATATCAAATATTTTTTTTACAGCTTCCTGTTGATTTTTTCCCTTCGCTCACTTTTGGTGGATTTTACATTCCATTTTTCACGTTTCTCCTGATAATCTTACACAATATCACACCAAATTTCATGTATATAAAGGTGGACAACCAGGTGAGAATACAGGGCCGGACAGGAAAATTTTGGGAGTTCAGATTTTGAAACTTATTAGATCGGTTCAGACAACAGCGGCCGATGACACTCTCCGGCCATACTTCAGATATAGAATCACTAATAATTGATTGAATACTAACAAATCCCTGTTATTATCAATAACATCGAATCAACGATTGATCTTAAAAATCTATTTGAATAGGAGGATTATATGGATCGAAGAACATTCCTGAAAACAATGCCGGCCCTGACAGTTTTGGCCGGCTCGACATCCGTCTTTGCTCAGGAAACACCAGGCCCCGCCCCAGTCATGCCCATAGCTGCCCAGGACCTGCAACCGATTACGTTACTAAAACCCGAAACCAACGGCGGCAAGTCCGTACTTGCGGCCCTCTGGGAACGAAAAACCACCCGCAACATCAAGCCGGACAAGCTTCCCGACCAGGTCCTGTCCAATCTGCTCTGGGCGGCGTTCGGCATCAACCGCCAGAACGGACCGTCCGGCCGGACCGGAAGAACAGCCGCATCGGCCAGCAACTCGCAGGAAATCGACCTTTACATCGCCCTGCCCGAAGGTGTCTATATATACGAAGCTGAAGGCCATCGACTTATGCCCGTTGTCGCCGGTGACTTCCGTGCCAGGGCGGGCAGACGCGGCACAATCACGGCCCCGGTGAACATCTTCTATGTCGTGGATATCGCCAAATACAGCAAGGCGCCGTTCCAGGAGCCGGGCCTTCGCGATCCGGAAATCCAGAAATCGTATTATTATGTCGACACCGGCCTGATTGCCCAGAACGTCTACCTGTTCGCCGCCTCGCAGGGACTGGCCGCATGGTTCCACAACTGCGACAAGCAGAACACTCCCGCAGAATTCAAACTGCGGCCCGACCAGCGCGTCCTCTTCGCCCAAACAGTGGGCTACCCGGCGTGATATTTATGAAAAATATACTTCATTATATGTAGAATCCTGAGTCATGAAACATCGAACATACTATATAATTGCTTTGGTTGCAGTTCTTCTTCTTGTTCCGGCTGCCTTGCTTGTTGTGTTTCTATCGAAAAGTGGATGGTGCTGCAGTCCCACCGAGCCGCGCGGCAACGATTTACAAACTTGGGAACAGACTTTAATCTCGCCAAAACCACCCGGGCCGTTCGATGCAAATTTCTTCGACAGCTTCACCGTCCGTTCGGACAGCAACAGTTATTTTGTCGAATACAAGGCCGAGAATCCCGCCGATGACGTATTTGCCTTCGAGCTGGATGAGATGTCACCCGGTGAACCGCTCGAAATCGGCGGCGGAACACTTGAAATGTCCGCAATCGGAACCGCCTATCATTCCGAAGTACAGAAGCTGGAAGACGACGCCGAATACCATTACTACGATCCTCGATTGCAGCTCATGTCCGATGAGCAAGTCAGCAAACTCTGGAATTCCCAAAGCACCGAAACCGGCTCGAACTTCCGCTACAATCCCTATCCCGCCGTCAAGCTCGGATTTGATTACAACAACGTCGAAGATATAATGCTTCACGGCATCCAAATCTTCGACAGCCGCACACGCGAGTCACTCACCAACGGATACAGTTCCAGTGGGCATCAAGGTCATCACTGGTTCAAAACACATATCCCCTTATGGCACCGCGCGCCGGTCGACGTGGTTCTCGAAGTTTCCTACGGACCTTCGAAAACATTCGAATTCGCCCCGCGCGTCGGCGAAGGATTCGACGAGGGAAATTTCTCATGCCGTTTGGTCGGTGTACTCGAAGGCGTAAACGAAGACCGCCAAAGCTCCTCTCGCAACAATATCTATACTCACGAATTCTCCAAATCGCAGCAGGGGCGGCAAAATATATGTTTTTTCTTCGCCTGTTGGCCGACGGCGAGCCGCCTGCCGGTGACATTTGAGTTCCTTGATGCAAACGGCAATAAACTGAGCACCCGCGGCAGCTCAACTTCCGGTTTCGCTCAAAGCATCAATATGAGAGAACCGCTGGAAAAAATCGCTCTTATCCGGGCACGCTTTCGCTCGAGGCGCAGCCGCATCGTCATCCACCTGCCATATGTCCCCGGCCTGCCCGAACAGAACAACACAATCGACAACCTCTTCGACGTGTACATACCCTATGTGCGGCTGCACGATGACAGACAGCTCGGCCGATTCCTGCAGCAGACATTACAACTGGGAACTTACCGAAATACAGGCCCGGTCCCACAAA
>CAZKYP010000108.1:10095-11520 GCA_964556885.1 uncultured Pirellulales bacterium
GGATACCAAAAATGAAAAGGATAATCAGTTACGCATTAGTTCTAATATTGACAGCCGGCTTCACTGCAAGTGCGGCCGAGGCAAAGCTCGTGGCATGTGTAGGCGATAGCATTACATACGGTATGGGTATTAGTGATCGGGTGAACGATTCCTACCCCGCCCAGTTGGGTCGGATGCTCCAGGAGATTGATCCTCAGTGGCAAACTGAAAATTTTGGCGTAAGCGGTGCGACCCTGCTGAGAAACGGCGACCTGCCTTACGTGCAGCAGAACGCCTACAGCCAGGCCCTGGCGGCTGAACCGAACGTAGTCGTCATAATGTTGGGCACGAACGACTCCAAGCCCAACAACTGGACGCACAGGGACGAGTTCGTCACCGATTATCTTTTTCTGATAGATTCGTTCGCCCAGCTACCAAGCACTCCCGACATCTGGATTTGCAAACCCGTTCCCGCGTTCACCAACAGCTTCAATATCAGCAATACAGTAATCCTGAACGAGATAATCCCGTTCATCGACCAGATTGCACAGCAAAGAGATGTTCGCGTCATCGATTTATACACGGCGCTCAGCGGCGCATCCAACTTATTCCCCGACGGAATCCATCCGAATGCAGAAGGCGCAGGATTAATGGCCGAAGCAATTTTTCCATTTATCATAGGCGTACGCCAGATTCCCGATTTCGACGGCGACGCAATGGTAGACCTCAACGATTTCGCTATGCTCGCTCAATACTGGCTGAAAGACGAACCATCGCTGGACATCGCCCCGCCGCCCGACGGCGACGGCATAGTGGACTACAGGGACCTGCTCGGCCTGGCCCAATTCTGGCTCAGGGAAATCGGGCTTGTCGCCCACTGGAAACTGGACGAGACCGAAGGCAATGCGGCCCATGACAGCATCAAGGACAATAACGGAATCATACACGGAAACCCGGTCTGGCGGACGGACGGCGGGATGGTCGATGGCGCGATTGAGCTGGACGGAATCGACGATTATATAAGCACATCATTTGTACTGAATCCGGCGCAAAACGAACCTTTCAGCATCTTCGCATGGGTCAAAGGCGGCGCACCTGGCCAGGCCGTAATCTCGCAGGCATACAGTCAAAACTGGTTGATGGCCGATGCATCACAAGGCATGCTCGCCTCGGAACTGTTCTCCGGCCGCGGCGCTGGGCCGCTCACCTCGGATGTAGTGATTACCGACGGAGAATGGCACAGGGTCGGTCTGTCATGGGACAACTCGCATAAAATACTATACGTGGACAACGTGCAGGCGGCGACGGACACGCTACGCGGCGTATCGAACGAAAACGGCCTCTACATCGGGGCCGGAAGCAAACTGCAGGCAGGGACATTCTGGTCCGGCCTTATCGACGACGTCAGAATTTACAAACGAGCCGTTACACCATAAATATAAACCC
>CAZKYP010000109.1:0-11375 GCA_964556885.1 uncultured Pirellulales bacterium
ACCTCATCGGTCTAAAAGGCGAAGGCATAAAGGAGATCGCCGAGACGGCGAGGATCGAGGACCGCAATCACTTCGAGGCCCTGATGCCCCGCATCTATGAGCTTGGCGGCAAACTGCCGGACGATATGAAGGCGTTCCACGATATGTCTGCCTGCCCGCCGGCCAACCTTCCGAAGGACCCTGCGGACGTCGAGGCGATTCTCAAGGTGCTCGTAGCGGCCGAGCGATGTGCGGTCAGGGGATATACGAATATCTGCAACATGACCGCCGGCAAGGACCACAGGACCTACGATTTATCGCTTGCGATTCTCAACGAAGAGATTGAGCACGAATCCTGGTTCTCCGAGTTCCTCGGCGAAGGCCCGTCCGGCCATTTCTTACGCCGCGGCGAGACTTCCCCGTTCGTCTCAAAATTCCTGAAGTAACATCGACTGTGGGAAGGGCCGTTCGGTTTACACGGGCGGTCCTTCTATAAAATAGATTTGCTGTGCCGGCCAATTATGTCAATGTTTGCTCAGCTAATCCTGCCTGTCTGAAAACGAACAGTTTCGCCTGATTTAAGCTCGATATAATGAAGTGGTAACTCGTATCGAATAGAAATGCGAAGATTATAATTGCAGAAAACAAAAAAGGAACTATCTCCATGTTTGGCCTATAGCCGAATTTCGCGAATTGTGCGAAAGCAAAGGCAATTACCAGCCCGTGAGTTAAATATGTCGAATATGATTTCCTGCCGATATAATTGACAAGTCCCCTGAAATATTCGAATCTTCCCAGTGTCCTGAAGATGATAATTGTTATTCCCGCATAGCCTAAAAATGCCGGTATATCGTTCCACGTTCTCCCGAACGCTCCGCCATGGACGGCCAGATAATATGACAGCATCATGGCGATTGATGTCACGATGACAACGACCGGAAAAAGTAATTTCCAGAATTGATAATTTCGTTGTTTATACAATTCGGCAAATACCATACCCAGTGAAAATTCCCACAGATAAGACAAAAAGCACCTGCTCAGGACTTCCCGGCTATATAAGCCCGTGGCCGATAAGAAAATCCACCAGATTATTGATGTGATGAATGATATTATCAGGAATCGTTTCAGCCCTGTTTTTGTGATTAAATAGACAAGAAGCGGGTAGATTAAATAAAATTGAATGATGGTCGACATAAACCAGAAATGATAGCCGAAGCTGATAAAAGCCTTTTCGTCGAACATTTTGAAAAGAAAGATATGCGACAGGTATGAATAAGTCGAGTATGTCGGCGTATCGGATATAATTCGATCCGTAATATACATTAATGTAACAATTAAAAAATACGGAAGCAGTATCTTGTGTAGTCTTCTGATGTAAAAATTCCCGGCGGTTAATTTACGTCCCAGGATCAGACCGAAGCCGGAAAGAAATATAAAAAGGTGAACTCCGGAGCCGCCGAAGTTTGATGCCTTGGTTAAAAAAGACTCGGGAAGCGGTAAAAAGCAATGCAGTAAAACAATTCCGATAATCGCCATCCCTTTGGCGAAATCAGGAAAATCAATGCGGCCGGATTCGTTTATTTCTGTCATTGCAGTTGGCATCACGAAAACTTTAAAAAGTAGACGAAAACCCTGGAATTTTTTAGGTGGATCCTTCCGCCGCTACAAATAAGAAAGAATATAATCTCAGTTAACATTCTATATTATAATCGCGAATTTTGCAAGCTAAATTTTTGCTTTTGCTGGATTTCGTTGCTTAAAATACAGCTCAAATCCCGCAAAATTATAGCCCCACTGTGTTTGCGTCCGTAAAAAGGCCAACCCAGCATGTCTTCGTGCCGGATTTAATTATGAAAATAGTCCCATAGGTTCTGGATTGGACTTTTGCTCTGAGAGATAATAGAAGGGAATAATGGCAGTGACGGGAATCTGAAATTTCAGGGCGTTGGCTTCTGTTTGCGGTTCAGCCTTTGTCGAGACGAGTGCCCAAATGGTCATGTCTAATTAAAGTCCTCGTCCTCCTGATCGCTATGTGAAGACTGTTGGATTTCTTCAATAATCTGCCTTGCTTGCTCTTCGTAAGCAGCCGGAACGAGCACTCGCGGAACCATGCCGTCGAGGCAATAAGCCCCCTGCAGGTTCTCGTTGGCAATATGAACGGGGATACCGGCATTCTCAAGATTCGCCTTCATCAGGTAGGCAAACGTAATATCGCTTGCGGCGAAAACTTCCACATATTCTTCCATTATGGCCACCTCTTTAGGGGTAACTACAATAACCTTATAATACAATTATACCGAACACCGGCCTGTGTGGCAAGATGCTGAAAATAAGGCAAAATACAGTATTTATCCTATTGTGAGGCAGCTTGTAGGTGCGATAATTCGGCCAAACATGGCTAAAATATTTGCGAAAAGTATTTGACTTCTTCGAGAATTCCTGTACAATATATTATCTTTGATGTCTCATCATCGCATTTTAGGAGGCTTACAAAGATAGTCACAGATGAAATCGGGGCCATGCATATGGGTCAATAAGGGCCGGTCGCGGACATTGAGATAGATTCAGCTATTTCTGATTGAAAAGCAAGCCGGGTTTGCGCGTACAGATCCGGATATGGGTTCATATAATATTTTCAGACGGGAGGAAGCATACATGAAAAGGTTATTAAATACCTGCCTAATTATTTTTCTTGCTGTAGTTCCTATACTCAATACCGGATGTGCGTACTATGTCGGTAAAGACCACCCGACCGTTAGTTACAGTGAATTGCGGCCTTCTGCGAAGACGCCGCTGTTGCTGAATTTTAAGTATCTGGCTAACGGGGTATATGATAAGGACCTTACAAAGAGTTATAAAGTGAATTTTATGCTGATTCTGAAAGATTCAGGTTTGTTCTCGTCCGTGACATTTGTGGAGGACCAGGGCTCGACCTCGGGCCCGCGTATGGACCTGGTATTAAATGAGACCTCCGATGAAAGTTCTAATGTTATGAAAGGATTTATTACTGGACTGACCTTTTTTATTCTCGGATCGAATGTCACCTCTAATTACCAGTTCGAGGGAAGATATACCCAGCCCGGCATGACACCGGTCAGTTTTAATTACAACCACACACTGTACATGACCAAAGGGCTGATCGTATCCAAGCCGGATGGTATCCAAAGGTATAGCTATGATGCGGCGGTCGATCATATTGCCATGGATTTGACGGTTCATTTATTACGGGACTTGCAGCAGGCGGGACAATTGTAGGTGTCATCCTGCTTCCTGCTTGTCCAGCCGTTTTGCTCCGCCGGAGCAGCGGGGGTTCAGCGTTCAGTGTTTATAGTTCATGGTTCGTAGTTCATTGATAAATGACTTCGGAATTCGTTATTGGTGAATGGTAAATGGTTATTGGTAAGTTGCTCAATAGTCATTAATCAATAATCAATTATAAAGGTTCCCGGCAATATGACTCATACCCGCACCCATCGTTTTTTCTGAAAATCGAACTGTTTTATGACTCTTGCCGGTTTGCCGGCCACGACGGTATAAGCAGGAACGTTTTTGGTAACCGTAGAGTCGGCGCCGACTTTGGCACCATCTTCTATAATAATGTCACCATACCATGTGCAGATAATCGACAACACTTCGATGCCTGCCGCCTGCCGGAATATCGTTGAAATTGAACCTGAATTGCGTTATTATAAGACCTATGGCTTGCGAGAATATTTCCGTGAAGTGCATAAGAGAAATCCCGGATGCAAATTAATACCGCCGCGATTATTGCCGATATTATAAATTGAAATCATTCATTGAGAAAGGAGATATAAGATTAAAATGCGAGCATACCTAATGATTCTGTTTGTTGTACTTGCGGCTTGTTTGCCGGCCAATGGCGAGATTCTCATTTATGATTTGGCCAAAATCGAAGGAAAGAGCTTTCTAAAGGCAAGCCTTCATTCTAACGTGAGCGAAGGTAGTGGAACGGCAAGAGGATATCTCATTCTTGATGTTGAGTTAGTAGGCGCTATCGCTATCTATAATGCCATGCAAATCAGGTACTCCAAAGGAGAAAGACCGGCATATTATGGTTGGACGCATGATTTTCAATTTCAAATTTTCTTGTCCGATGGTGAATGGCCCGGAGGTTCACAATATTGGGTTCTGACAAACATCCATACACCTAAGGAGGGAGAAACCGTATCTATGATACTCAGCGGTAGACCGGGGATGAGAAACATCGGTTTACAGACTAAAAAAGCCGCACCCAAAAAACTCGAAGGTACTTATATGGCCTCTGTTGAGTCTTCCGTAAATGGTATTGATTATGTCTACAAAGTAATGGAAAACATGTCACTTAGGCTGGATACCCAACTGACGAAAGAGGCTAACCGGTACTGGTACGATTATGAACAAGCTGAAGGTGTTGGATTCGACTATACCCCGTTCGAGTGGGCGGTAGGGGGAGTAGACGAAGAAAACAATGTCTATGGCATGATAATAGCAGATCTCGAGTTATCAGGTTATCAGCAAATCGATCCAAATGAAGTTATTGATCCCTGGTCGTTGTAAGGATGTTCTGCCTGTTTTTGCCCCTTAGGGAGTGCAAACAATGAACTATGAATAATAAGGCCCTCACCGGGCCTTGTCGGGGGGCTGATCTTTAGATTTTTGAAAAAAACCTTGCCGCAGCGGGCCGGGGCGCTGTATTATGTCCTGTTTTAGATTGAGAAATTGTTTATTTATCAGTATTTACCGATTCTTTTTGGCAGAAATTTGGGTTAAATATTAATGATTTTGGGAGGTTTTTGACGTGGTTAATACCGGCGATATTCGCAATATTGTTCTTTTAGGGCACGGCGGGGCAGGCAAAACATCTCTGACCGAGGCAATGCTGCATAAAACCGGCACAACGAACCGGCTCGGAAGCGTTGACGACAAAACGAGCATCTGCGACTACTACGACGAGGAGAAAGAGCACCTGCACTCGATCCAGTCGGCCGTAGTGCATCTCAAGCACGCCGGCAAGCTGATCAATCTTATCGATGCTCCCGGCTATCCGGATTTCATCGGCCCGGCTATCAAAGCGATCCCGGCCGCAGAGACGGCCATTATTGTCATCAGCGCTGCGGCGGGCATCGAGACCAACACACGTAAAATGTTCGAGATGACCACGCAGGCCGACATACCCCGTATAATTGTCATTAACAAGGTTGATGCGGAAAACGTCGATTTGGTCGAGCTTATCAAAAATATACAGGAAACCTTCGGCTCGCAGTGCCGTTGCGCGAATCTGCCCGCCGCTGACAGAGCAAATATCATCGATTGCATTGAAAACCAGAGCGGCGATTCGCCGTTGATGGACGTCGGCCAGGCCCACACCGAGCTGATTGAAAGCGTTATCGAAGCCGACGACCAGCTTATGGAAAGCTACCTCGGCGGCGAGGAAATATCCGCCGATAAAGTCGCCTCGGTATTTGTCAAGGCCCTGAAGGCAGGGACAATCATCCCGATAGTCTTTACCGACTCCCGCAGGGAGGTCGGCGTGCAGGAGCTTCTGGACATCATCGTTAAATACACGCCGTCGCCGCTGCAGGCCAAACCCGCCATCCTCAAGGACGGCGAGAACGAAAAAGAGCTGAAGCCCGACACCGAAGGCCCGCTGGCCGGGCTGGTCTTTCGAGTCGCATTCGACCCGCGCTCGAACATGAAATATTCGACCATTCGAATCCTCAGCGGAATCATCAAATCGGATACGAACATGATCAGAAACGACGAGAAAAAAGGCGTCCGCCCCGGCCATATCTTAAAGTCTCAGGGCGGCGAGAATATCCAGGTCGAAGAAGGCGTGGCGGGTGACATTATCACCCTGGCCAAAATCGAGGACCTGAAGACCGGTGACATCATCAACGACGGCAAAGTCTCCGGCAAACTCGAAATGCCGCCGGTGCCGGAACCAATGTTCTCCCTGGCGCTCGAGCCCGCATCCCGCGGCGACGAGCAGAAAATCAGCTCGGCCCTCGAAAAATTGTGCGAGGAGGATCCGTGCTTCAAGATAAGCAGGGACGCGCAGACAAAAGAGCTGGTTGCCAACGGACTCGGTGATTTGCATCTGCGGATTATGCTCGAAAAAATGAAGAACCGTTTCAAGCTCTCGGTCAACACTAAAGAGCCCAAAATCCCCTACCGCGAAACCATCACCTCCAAGGCCGAAGGCCACTACCGCCACAAAAAGCAGACCGGCGGAGCGGGCCAGTTCGGCGAGGTATATCTCCGTGTCGAGCCGGCCGAGCGCAACTCAGACCCGCCGCTGCAATTTAGCTGGGACATCTATGGCGGCACGATCCCGGGGCAGTACGAGCCTGCCATCCTCAAGGGCATTAACGACGTAATGGATAGCGGCTTCGTCGCCGGTTTCCCGCTGCAGGACGTTGCCGTCTCGATTTACGACGGCAAGCACCACCCGGTCGATTCGAAAGAGGTCGCGTTCCGCTCCGCCGGCAAGGGCGCATTCATCGACGCCCTCCAGAAGGCAAAGCCCGTCCTGCTCGAACCGATCGTTAATATGGAAGTTACCATCCCCGCGGAGAACGTCGGCGATATCACCGGTGATCTGGCCTCCAAACGCGGCCGCGTGCAGGGCCAGGAAATGCTGGCCGGCAACTTCATCATTATCAAGGCGCAAGTTCCGCTCTCCGAGGTCATGCAGTACAACAGCCAGTTGAAAAGCGTCACCGGCGGCCGCGGCAGCTACTCGATGACATTCAGCCACTACGAGCTGGTTCCGCCGAATGTCCAGCAGCAGATAGTAGCCCAGTACGCAAAGAAAAAAGAAGAAGAGTAGCAACGCGGCGTCCGACATATCGCTTTGATGGAGAAGCCTTCATGGAAGGTAAGGTTGGCTGCTTCGTCTCACAAATTATCACTAAGGTCGCTCTCCATGCTTGTTAGGATATTTTCCAAACACTCGTCAAATCCTGCTATAAGTCCTTCCGGGCCTTTGGATTCGAGTCTGGCTGTGGATATGTACGTCTTACCGAAGACAATAGCCGGAGCTTCTACAGCTTTGGTTTTTAGCAGAAAAACTCGTATTTCCATTACCGCAGTTGGTGACGATTTGTCTCTGTAGTCCCCGTAGAGGGTGACAATGTTTCCCTCTATTATATGAGTAGGCTCAACATAGCTGCCCGGTTCCAGGACTCTTTGGAAAAGCCCGGAGGCCGACAGCCAGTTTCGGACTTTTTCGGTGATCATTACAGCCGGCGAGACAAGGAACTCGTTATAAAAATCCGTTTCGTATTTGAAATGGCCTGTGCGATATGTCAGTTCCTTCGCACTGAAAGCTGGATTGATAGTGAACCTTCGTACTTCTATTATATTATCATTTTTAATATCGGAAGCTGTGGATGCTGGTTGTGCGTCCAGTATATATTGCTGTTTTTCGTACGATTCCCGGCTGCAGCCCGGGATTATCACCGGTGACATTATCAAAAACAGTTTTAAGTATAATTCGCTCGGTCTTTTATTCATTTCGATACCTCCGATTTAGGTGGCGGCTCGCTCAATATCAATTGAGACGGATGCTGTTTCAAACCACTGGTTATTTCTTTAAGATCCGCAGTTACTTCTCTCAGGTCATCCAGTGCCTGCTCAATCTTAGGGCCCTGGCTTATCACGAGCTTATCGATACGTGATAGTATCCTGTTGAGGTTGGAAACCATTACGGTTATGTTGGCCGTTTGTGAATCTGTCTTCTCCGGTCTTTTTAACAATTCCTGGAGCTGCATATTGGTTTCTCTCGCCTCGCTCAGCAAATCCCGTATCTGGCTGCTGATAGTCGGCATATTGACATCATCGACAGCCTTGTCCGCGTTCGCAATCAAACTTCTTATGTCTTGACTTATCTCGGGAATATTAGCATCATCTACCGCCTTATCTAAAGATGTAAGCACCTGGCCGACCAAATCCCCGATTTTTTTCGTATCGATTTGCTCCAGTTGATGAAGAATATTATCGACGGATTCTTTCATCGTGGTAAACTCACCCGGTGCCGAAGATATATAAAAATTCTTCGGTTTCCAGGGAACTTCGAGTACCGGATACCTGTTCGGGTCGAGAAATTCTCCCTGCAGATAAGCCTGCCCGGTCAGGATGTTCGATGACAGCGTGAGGCGAAAACCGCGTGAGATTAGCTGATTGACACTCGTGCTCCTTTCTTCGGATGTCAGCTCGATAGGAAGCTTCTCCACGTCCAACGAAGCAAGAACCAGCACATAATTTCCATAATTGAAATAGTCCTCCGAGCCGATCGTCATTTCATACTCGCTTTGCGCGAAAGTGATCTTCTCCACCTGGCCCATTCGAACGCCCCTGAGCTCCACCGGCGCCCCGATATTCAGTCCGCTGACCGAGCCGTCGAAATAGGTTTCGAAATATACTTTCTCCTGGTTAAACAAGCCGGACCCGAAAACCACGACGGCCGCGAGAATCAGGACAATCGCGGCTATCACGAAAACGCCGATCTTAAAGTAATTTGGTTTCGTACTCATTTGACTGTTCCATCCAATCCTATTTTTTACCAAACATCATACAGGTTATATCCATGGCACTTATCACGGAGCGTTTGCCTCAGCCTGCCGGTTGAAAAACTGGCGCACCCACGGATTCCGGCTTTTGTCACGGAGCTCTTCGGGGCTGCCGGTCGCTATAATTGTCTTGGTGTTCTTATCCAGCATGATGACCCTGTCGGCAATGGCAAAAATACTGGGCAGCTCGTGCGTGACTATCACGAAGGTAATCTTCAAACTCCGCGAAAGTTTCAGGATAAGCTCGTCCAACTGTGCAGAGGTGATGGGATCCAGGCCGGCGCCCGGCTCGTCGAGAAATATTATTTTCGGATCAAGCGCCATAGCTCTGGCGATGGCCGCACGTTTCTTCATGCCGCCGCTCAGCTCGGACGGCATCTTATACCCTGTACCTTCCAGTCCGACCGCCTTCAGTTTCATATTTGCCACAAGCTCCATTGCATCTGGCGGCAGGTCTGTAAACTCATCGAGAACGAGGCAGATATTCTCAAGGATATTCATCGAGCCGAACAGCGCCCCGTGCTGATACATTACACCTATCCGGCTGAGAATTTCATGAAGCTCGGCCCCTTCGGCCGTCACGATGTTCCTGCCGTCGATCAGCACTTTGCCGGTGACAGGTCTGACAAGGCTTATCATATTTTTCAGCAGGGTGCTTTTGCCGCAGCCGGAGCCGCCAAGAATCACGAAAATCTCACCTTCCCTGACCTCGAAATTAATATCTCGGACCACGACAAAATCACCGTAGGCAATAGTGACATCTTCGACCTGAATTATCGGTTTCGCGTTAACGTCCATTTGCTCATAGCCCCAGGAAGTAGTACAGAACGGCGAAGACTCCGTCCGCAACGACTATCGCGATAATGCCCGTCACGACCGCTCGCGTGGCGGAATCGCCCACGGCACTGGCGCCCGTCCCGGTCTGCAGGCCGCGAAGGCACCCGATGCCGGCGATCAGGTAACCGAAAACAAAAGTCTTGGCAAGGCCGCCGAACAAATCCGTCAGATCGGCCGCCTGACGCATCTCGTTCATAAACATGGCCGGGGCGAACCCAATGGAAATCATAACCAGCCCGCACCCAATCAGGCCGAACAGGTTGTTGAACATAGTCAGAAGGGGGGTAACAAACACTGCGGCCAATATCCTCGGAATCACCAGAAACCGAACCGGCTCAAGACCCATAGTCGTTAGCGCATCAATCTCCTCGTTGACCTTCATAGTCCCGATTTCGGCGGCAAAAGCCGAACCCGTGCGGGCCGCCAGTATGAAAGCCGTCAGCAAAGGACCCAGCTCCCGGAAAAGGACAATAACCACAAGGTCCACCACATATATCTCCGTCCCGAACTGCTTCATACTTATCGTCGACTGGAACGCCAGAATCACCCCGATCAAAAATCCGAGCAGCGCGGTGATACCAACCGCGTTGGCGCCGCTTTTTTCCGCAATCAAAAATGTGTCCTTCCAGCGCAGGCCGCCGGGATGAAGCAGCGTGTACAGGAGTTTTGCGCCGATTTCCCCGGCGAAATTGATTTGGTCTCGAATCTCCTGCAGAAAATTGACCAGGGCCTTTCCAATCTGCTCGGCAACCCGTCGAAAAAGCGGCAACCTGCGTTCGGGCCTGGCCGGCGGGCCTGGATCGAACAGTTCCATGAGCTGACCGAAATCGGGTTTGAGTCCCTCAATCTGTATCGAGCCTCCGTGCTCCTGCTGTCTTCTTTTCAGCTCGATTAAAAGTCCGATACCGGCTCCGTCGCAATACTCGATACCGGCCGCATCAAGAGTCAGTGTCTTCGGCCTGGTCTCGGAGATTTTTTTCATAACCTGCGGCCAAAGGCGGCCCGTGGCTTTGGCGTCCAGCCTTCCTTTTATTACGAGCCTGAGCCGGTTATCACCGGGCACCTGGTAATCGACAGAAGCCATACTCTATCTTCCATGAGAGTCTAAAATAGCATCCACTATCCGAAGTTTTACCTTCCTGATAGTAATACCTCAGACATCTTGTGAAAAGACAAATCAGGTGTATCCGTAAAATCTTTTTCAGCTTGCAGGGTGCAATACTTCGCACCAAAAACATCTCGTGCTGCGTTCCGAGTTCGTCGATAAAAATAATCAATAATCATTTATCAATATCGAAGATCCCGATCCATCGGGAGTCAACCTGTGCCATAGGTATTGCAAGGTTTCGCACCAATAGTGCCTGTCTCGCGTTTAAGTCATTGCGAGTGATTCGAAGAATCGCTTGGCAATCTCGTTCGTGGTTCATCGTTCATCGATAATAAACTTCGAAATTCATTCATCAATCATCAATATCGAAGATCCCGATCCATCGGGAATCAATTATCAATAATCAATTGTTATAGTCCGGCATATCGTTTTGACGGGTATTTCACGGTTTTTAATGTGTTTGGAGCGGCGGGCAAACTAAATTTCGTTTTTCTTCACAAAAAAGAAATTTTTCTCTTGCATCATATCGGTTATCAGTTTATACTGAGGTTTTTAGTGGCGAATATTCTTCCATCTCTCAGGAGTATCCCCCAGTAGATTAAATCGAGAGATACTATATACGGCTTATAAACAGGCCAAGGAGCAGTACAAATGAGTAAAGGTACAGTAAAGTGGTTCAATTCGAGCAAGGGATTTGGTTTTATTAATCCGGATGATGGCGGCGAAGATCTGTTCGTCCACCACACCGAGATTAAAATGAGTGGCTATGCATCGCTCGATGAAGGCCAAAAGGTTGATTTTGTAGTCGGACAAGGCAAAAAAGGTCCATGTGCGACTAATGTGATTCTTTCGTAACCAGGAACGCAGATTGAAAACCGAAC
>CAZKYP010000110.1:0-4182 GCA_964556885.1 uncultured Pirellulales bacterium
ATATCTTTATAAGCCGATAAATCATTATATTGATATATAAAGCTCTTGAATATTTGTTTTTCATCAGCAGTCCATAATACGATTTGGGCTTGTTCTGTTCCGGAAACCATATCCTTCATTGATGCTTTATTGGCATTCTTATCGTATTAGGGGGATCAATTCATTGGGGGCGACAGAATGAAAAAAGCAGATCGTTTTATTTTTTTAATATGTTTAGCATGGATTCTATTTGTGACTTCTGTTGCTATAGGCCGGCAAGACCCAAATGAGGAAAATATTTTTATGGATATGTCTATTGAGGAGTTGATGGAGGTTGAGGTTGACACGGTTTCTACTGCATCCAAATACGAACAAAAGGTGATTGAAGCACCCTCTTCAGTGACTATTATTAAGGCAGAGGAAATCCGAAAATATGGATATCGCACTTTAATGGATGTTCTTAACAGTGTACCGGGTTTCTACAAGACTTATGACCGGAATTATGGTTATATAGGCGTTAGAGGATTCGGACGTCCGGGAGATTATAACTCGCGTATCCTTCTGCTGATTGATGGACATCGCGTCAACGAAAATGTGGGTAACTCGTTCGGGGTTGTCACTGATTTTCATTTAGATTTGGATGTTATTAAGAGAATTGAAGTTGTTCGTGGGCCAGGCTCTGCGCTGTATGGCAGCAATGCACTTTTTGCTGTTATCAATGTTATTACAAAAAACGGGCAGGACTATGAAGGACTTGAGCTATCAGGTGAACTGGCAAGTTTTGATACCGAGAAAGGTCGATTGACTTATGGCGATACTTACGGTGGTATGGATTTGCTTGTTTCAGGTACATATTATGAACAGGATGGACAAACGCTATTTTATCCCGAATTTGCGGACCCGTCTACCAATTTTGGCAAAGTTAAAAACGATGATGATGATTCTGAGAATTTTTTAATAAAAGCATCCTCCTCCGGTTTATCATTTATTGCAGCTCACGTAAAACGGGAAAAAGGGATCCCTACAGCGCCGTGGGGCACTGTATTCGGCAACAGCGGCACAAGAACGTGGGATTATTCCGATATGATTGGCTTGGCGTATCAGCACGACTTCCCTGACGATTTTTCTGTTTCAACCAAGCTGTCTTATAATATCTACGATTATTATGGAGAATGGGCAAGTGATGATGGAGGCTTCTACAACAACAGAGATTACTGGAAAGGCCGCTGGTGGATTGGCGAAGTTCAGTTCACCAACAAGATATTTGAGCGACATAAAATTACCTACGGTATCGAGTCTCAATACAATGTTCGGCAGGACCAGAAGAACTGGGACTATGAGATATATCTGGACGATCATGAAAGTTCCAAAAGCTGGGGTATATATCTTCAGGACGAATTTAAAATTCGGGACAATCTGACCTTCTTTGGTGGCCTGCGTCGTGACTATTATGATGTCACCGGTGGTATAATCAATCCTCGAGTAGGGATGATATATAATCCTTTTGATGATACGGCTGTCAAGTTGCTCTTTGGAAAAGCATTCCGTTCTCCCAGTGTTTATGAGCTTTATTACCAGGATGGATACACTATGAAATCCAATCCTGCACTGAAACCCGAGACCATCAAAACTTACGAAGTCGTTCTGGAAAAATATTTCAATAAGAATCTTCATGGAAGTATCAGCGGATATTATTACAAGATGAAAGACCTTATCGATCAGACCGTAGATACGGATGGCTGGATCATGTTTGACAACCTTAGTGAAGTCACTGCAAGGGGCATCGAGACAGCTCTTGACGGCAAATGGGATAACGGCGTACGGGGCAGAGTCGCTTACTCTCATGTTCAGACTTTTGATAAAACCAATAGGTCGTCCCTGGCGAATTCGCCAAAGCATATGATTAACTTCAATCTTATTTTACCATTGATTAAGGACGCTCTCTTCGCAGGTCTGGAAACAAAGTATACAAGCAAAAGGAAAACTTTGGCCGGTCATTATGCGGGCGATTCTATTGTAACAAATCTAACATTAACTTACGAGAATGTGATAAAAAAGTTAGAGGTTCAAATGGGTATATACAACCTTTTTGACGAAGAATACGGACATCCTGGTTTTGAGGAGCATACTCAGGATGTGATAGACCAGGATGGCAGAACTTTGGGTGTGAAACTGACATATCGTTTTTGAAAAATATTACTTTGGAGACGGTAAGTCAAATCATAAATCTCTGACGGAATTTCATCAAGTTGTTCAAAATAGGATTGATAGTTTCTCCGGCAGCCGCACTTTTTATCGAAGTTGATATATTACTTTTCCCTTACCGCTTTAAATTCGGATTACAGTCCTGAATAATTGGGCATTTTTTACTTGAACTGATCGTACTGATAGTGTAGATTTTCCATTCCAGAGGTGAATTTCATTCGACATATATTTTAAGATACTGGAATAGATTTAAGGAACAGGATATGAAACTGATAACGAGACGTTCCTTTTTGCGGAATGCCGCCGGTGCGGCCGTGGGTGCTGCCGTGGTGCCGGCGTTTACTTCATGCACATCCGAAATGGCCCGGTCGAAAAAGGCCGGATATTTCGAGTCCGAGTTCGGCATTACGGACGGCATGTGCAAAAAGGTGCTTGCCGAGGCTTTGAGCAAGGGAGGCGACTACGCCGATTTATATTTCGAGCATACCATCGGCAACTGGGTCCAGCTCGAAGACGGCAAGGTCAATCGGGCCTATTGCGATGTGTCCCTCGGCGTTGGTATTAGAACGGTCAAGGGTGACCAGGTCGGCTACGGTTTTACACAGGAATTGAACGGCAAATCGATGATGGCCGCGGCATCGACCGCAGCTACGATAGCCGATGCGTCGCCGAACAAACCCGCCGGTAAGTTTGTCACGCCGAACTTTCAGAACCACTATCCGCTCAAAGAGCTTCTAAGCTCGGTACCTTTCGAATCGAAGCTTCCGCTCGTGCAATCGACAAATGATAAATGTTTTGCCCTCTCGCCGCTCATTATAAAAGTCAATGCCGGCCTGCACGATGAGCAGAAAAGAGTCATGGTTGTCACCAGTGACGGGATTAAGACGGAGGATTTATTACCGAAGGGCTATTTGTATGCCTCAGTTGTAGCCGAGAAAGACGGCAGGCGTGAAAGGTCGTCCTGGAATCTGGGCGGCCGCAGGGACTTTTCCTACTATACTCAGGATGTGGTCGATGAGGTTGCCTCAACGGCGGTCGACCGTGTCCTTATCCTTTTCGAGGCAGTGCAGCCTCCGGCGGGAGAAATGACGGTCGTTCTCGGCCCTGGTATCACCGGGATATTGCTACACGAGGCAATAGGTCACGGGATGGAGGCAGATTTCAATCGAAAAGGCATATCGACCTATGCCACGATGATAGACAAACAAGTTGCCGAGCCGTTCGTGACTATTGTTGACGACGGCACCAATCCCGAGCTTGCCGGTTCGCTGAATGTTGATGATGAAGGAACAGTAGGCCAGAGGACGGTTTTGGTTGAGGATGGTATTTTGAAAAGCTACATGCACGATAAAATTTCCGCCAAGCACTATAAAGTCTCGCCGACCGGTAACGGCCGCCGCGAAAGCTACCAGCACTACGTGATACCCCGCATGAGAAATACCTATATGTTGCCCGGACCGGCGAGTCCTGAAGATGTGATTAAAGGCGCCGGCAACGGCATCTATGTCCAGGATGTCAGCAACGGCCAGGTCAAGATCGGCGAGGGTGACTTCGCTTTCTACGTATCGCAGGGTCGAATGATCGAGAACGGTAAGCTGACCGCTCCGATAAAGGACATCAATATCATGGGCAACGGTCCCAAAATGCTCAAAAATGTCACGATGGTTGCCAATGACCTTCAGATGTACCAGGGCGGCGGCGGGACCTGCGGCAAAGACGGGCAGGGAGTTCCGGTCGGATTCGGCCTGCCGACGTGTCTTGTTAAATCAATGACGGTGGGCGGCGTTAAGGCATAAAGAAAGGTAAGGTATATATGAACAGGCAAATGCATGATCTTGCTGGGTGGTCGATTGAAACGGCAAAGGCCGCCGGCGCCAATGACTGCCGGGTCGGTATCGACAGCCAGAGGTTCGTTGAGATAAGCTATCGAGAGCGCAAACCCGAGAACATCAAAGAGGCCGCCAGCAGGGGACTTTATATAGAAATATATGCGGACGG
>CAZKYP010000110.1:4282-11146 GCA_964556885.1 uncultured Pirellulales bacterium
CTCAAAGAGTTCTTTATCGACTGGTATTACAGCAGGAAGCTCAGCGATGAGGCGTCCAACGGCCAGTGGGCCCCGACCACGGGCGGGCCGTCGAACCTTGTGATTCCGCCGGGCAAAAGGTCGGTCGAAGAGATTATGAAGGACCTTGGCAAAGGTGTCTTTGTGACCGGCTTCATAGGCGGCAATTCAAACTCGACGACCGGCGACGCTTCCATCGGTATCATCGGTAAGCTCTTTGAAAACGGCGTGCCCACACAATCCGTTGCCGAAATGAATATTGCCGACAACCATCTTAAATTCTGGCACAAGCTGTCCGAGGTCGCCAGTGACCTGTGGACCTATTCTTCATACCGTACACCGAGCCTTGTTTTCACTGACATAGTCGTTTCGGGTACATAAACACAAATGTCACGGCAGGTTTGACTACATTCTTTTGTATCGTGGTCCGCCGCCGCCTTCCGGGACTGTCCAGCGGATGTTGTCGAAGGGGCATTTCCTCTGGCATGTCTTGCAATGCAGGCAGTTTGACGGGTTGGCCGGCTTGACTACGTCGTGAATCGTTTCGTATACTCCCGCCGGGCAGAACGTGATACAGGGACTGTTGAATACTGGCGAGCATTTGATTCGGCAGATTTCAGAGTCCAGAATCGTCAGATGTGACGGCTCTTCTTCGCGGTGCTCGGTAGCCGCCATCGCAGTGAAGGTGTCCTTGTCGAACTTCTGTTGAGGTTTGAGTCTATACCGGGCGATTGTCATCGCCTCATAATCTTTTTCGACCTTGAATTGCGGCAGCAGGCCGCCCAGCACTGAAAGCGGCATTCCCTGCAGAGGCCCGAATTTGGCTACGGTCTGCCTGAAATTCCTTGCCGACTTCATCTCTTTGTCGATGTTCGATATCTCGATTAGTGCTGTGTATATTGATGCCGCCTTTCCCGGATTCTTATAGCTTTGAGTGATTGCTTTTGCCGCTGATATACCTGATTGAATGGCGTTGTGAAGCCCTTTGATTTTGAGCATGTTCACGAAACCGGCGCTGTCACCCAATATCATGCAGTTGCCTTTGCCGATGCTGCCTGTAATCGGCTCTCGCGGGATGGCATAGTAACCGCCTTCGGGAATCATTTTCGCCCCGGCTTCGACGACCTCGCCGCCTTCTATGAATCGCTTTACGAGACGGTGGTTCTTGAAATTCGTCAGGGCATCCTGAACGTTGAAGTCGCGGTATTTCCAGTCGGCGCCGACAATCATGCCGACGGACAAGTGGTCGTTTACTCCGGCGTACACAATACCGCCGCCGAACATTCCAGGCCCGACGACCGGCGTCCAAATCGGATAACCCATCGCGTGAACAACTCTGCCCGAGGTGAACTTGTTGTATTGTTCGGGAGTGACTTTTATCAGCTCCTTGACACCCACCGAATACAGTTGGGGGGACTGTCTTACCAGTCCCGCCTTTTCGATGAATTTTTCGGTCAAAAGCCCATCGCAGCCTTCGGCGAGAACTACAAAATCGGCAGAGATGATTTCGCCTTCGACGTAATTGGGCTGCCTGTTGCCTTCCTTGTCGAGACCCTGGTCGACGAGCTTGACGGAAGTGACATTTCCTGTCTTTTCGTCGTAAATAATATCCTGTGCGGCGAATCCGTTTAGCACCTCGACGTCGAGTTCTTTTGCAATCTGTGCCATCCATTTGGTAAGCTTGCTTATCGAAATCGAGTAATCGCCCTTGTGTATCATCTGGCCGAAGTTGAGGCCGAACATCCCGGCGAGTTTGATTGCAAAGAAGATATTGAACGACATATTTTTGCCGAGCAGAAACATGATATCGTCTTTGTCGATTTTGTTTGCCAGCACGTCTTTGGCCTCGTCCGTGTCCTGCCAGCCGGGTACGGCCGCATTGAGCAGTGTTTGCAGCGGTTCCGGCTCTAAGACCGCACCGGAGAGATTGTGGTTTCCCGGATCTGCGGCCTTGTCAATCACACAAATGTCAATGTCGGGTTTCAGCGTTTTGAGTTGTATCGCGGCCGCCAGGCCCGCCGGCCCGGCGCCGACAATTAAAACTGATACTCTGTTGTAGTCGTTATTTGTCATATCCTGAATGCCGATAATTCCTGGACTAATTGTGGTATCGTATCTTCTAAGTTCGCAACAATATAGTAATCGCACTGTTTGAATATGGGTGCGTTTGGATCATTGTTAATCGCGACAATAGTTTCCGTATTGGCGACGCCTATCATGTGCTGAATGGCGCCGGAAATTCCGAGTGCGATATAAAGTTTCGGACCCACGGATGTCCCCGTTTGGCCGACCTGGTGTACGCGTTCGATGAAACCCTGCTCGACAGCCGCACGGGAAGCGCCTCTTTCGACCGACATATCGAGTGCCTTGCCCAGGCTGTCGCGAAGGTTGCCGGTGAGTCGTTCGTAATTGTCGCGGCTTTGCATGCCTTTGCCGCCGCTGACAATTACCTCAGCGCCGAAGTTCACGTCACCACTGCCCAGTTCTGTTTTGATAATCTCCAGGGAGACGTCTTTCTCGCTCAATTCTACTATGTGGTGGATTATATTGCCTTTTCTCGATGGGTCGGGAGCAATCCTTTTCATAACGCCCGGTCTTGCGGTGGCCATCTGCGATTTGGAGTTTTTCGTTCTGATGGTGGCCATGACATTGCCGCCGAGTGCCGGGCGGGTTTGAAACAACAGGGCGATGTCACCCTTACGCGAGCTGTCGCGGATATCCAGTCCCGTGCAGTCGGCGGTCAGGCCGCACTCGACCCTGTACGAGATCATCGGTGCGAGCATCCGGCCCTGCGGCGTAGCGGCGTAAAGAACAATTTGCGGCCAGTATCTGCTTATTGCGTCTGCGATGACCTTGCGATAGGCGGTTGGGTCGAATTCTCGCAGCAGCTTGTCCTCGATAACATAAACATTGTCCGCGCCGGCGGCGATTAATTCCTTCGTCATCGGCTCGGCATAACAGCCCGCCAGGCAGACGCCGACCTGCGTTTCGAGCGAGTCGGCGAGGTCACGTGCTTTGCCGATTAGTTCGAATGTCGCCGGATGTATTGTGCCGTCACTGTGCTCGGCCACTACCCAGACCTCGCCTTTCTTAAAGGCAGGCTCTGTTAGTTTCAGCCCTTCTATCATGTCCTCGAGAGCTTTTATGTGGAAATGCTCGCCTGCACCGGCCAGGATTTTCTGCCGGGCCTGCTCGTCGATTTGTTCGGGTTTCCTGATTCCGAGCTTATCGAGTATCTTAATTAAGATAGCGTAATCTTCCTGTTCTTTTTGTGTCCCCTCGAATGTTCTTTCCAGAAGACCGGTTCGCCGTTTCGGCAGTACGTAACGGGCCTGGGCTTCGGCGTTTTGAGCAGCTTGGCCGCCGCTGTTTTTGGTGCTGTCGATTATGACTTTTGCGAGTGACTTTACATCGTTGAGCTGCCGGCATTTCCTGGTACTCTTGCCCGGTGGGAATACCCTGATTACCGCTGTCTTGGAACCTTTGGCCCCGATGAGGGTCGCGTTTATGTCCTCGCTTGTCCACTTGATAACTTCCATTTTGTTCGCTTGTCTGGTTTTGGTAAAGGTTGCGAACAGCGGGTATTCATATTTAGCGACGGTTACCACAGCGGGCAGTTTTTTTGCGGCCACCACCTGGCTGCCGCCGCTGATGATGCGTGTGAACTCGAAACGGTTGTCCCTGAACGCGGCGTCGGTGACGTATGCTATACAGGGAAGTCCAAGCTCTTCGGCCATTTGCGGCGGGACCTGGGCCGTGTCGCCGTCCACCGATTGCATCCCGCTGACTACGTAATAATCGTTATTGCCGTTGAAAATATCTTTGACTATCTTGCGGACTGCGAACGCAAGCGGATTGGCCGTTGCGACGGTGTCCGCCCCGCCGAGGGCGCGGTCGGTCAGCAGCACAACCTTATCGGCGCATCTGCTCAGGCTGTATCGCAGGACCTCTTCGGCCATCGGAGGGCCCATAGTAAGGGCGATGATTTCGCCGTCCGTATCGGCGCTGAGACTCTTCATATATTGAGCAAAGGCAAGGGCCTGGGAATCAAGCTCGTTTATAACGCTGGCAAGCCTGGCCCGGACGAGCGTACCGGTTTCCGGGTTGAAGGCATTGTCGGTGATTTGTGATACGTCGGGGACTTGCTTTACCAGAACTATATAATTGCTCATGTTCCAAATCTCGTATTTCGGTAAACCGTTAACAATCAATGGTAATAAAAAATCGAATTATATCATCGTTCGGGCTTTTTTCAAATAATATAAATCGTCTTTTTGCACAGGACGATGATTCCGATATCAAAAGCAACTTTCAGTGCGAAAATCTGAATTAATGCTTGTTTTGTCCATTAAAATAGTGTCTAATCACTCAGTTATTAATTCGCAGGTTGAAAACAAGTTATGGTATTTTTTGAGGTAAGTTCAAATGGCGGATTTGAAGGCGTTGGCTGAATCGGTTATCAAGGGAGACCAGAAAACCGCGGTTGATATAACGAAAGCGGCAATTGGGGAAGGCATGGCGGCCAAGACAATTCTCGATGAAGGTTTGATCGCCGGGATGGAGATAATCGGGGATCGCTTCAAGAAGAACGAGGTCTATATACCGGAGGTGCTCATTGCTGCTCGAGCGATGAAGATGGCCATGCAGGTTCTGGAGCCGGAGCTCGTTAAGGCCGGTGTACAGCCGATAGGCAAGCTGCTTATCGGGACGGTGCAGGGTGATTTGCATGACATCGGCAAGAACCTTGTGGCGATGATGCTCAAGGGTGCGGGTTTCGAGGTAATCGATCTCGGTGTGGATGTCGGGCCTGACAAGTTTGTTCAGCAGGTCAAAACCGCGGGCGCCCATCTGGTCGGAATGAGCGCTCTTTTGACTACAACGATGCCCGGTATGGAAAAAACCATAAAGGCGTTGAAAGAATCCGGTCTTAAAGTGAAGATTATGATAGGCGGGGCGCCGGTGACGCAGGATTACGCCGACAAAATCGGTGCCGACGGCTACGCCGCTGATGCCGCTTCGGCGGTCGATATAGCTAAAAGTCTCGTTGCATAACATTGGTATATAGCTCCGTTTTGGTTCAGGATATCGAAAAATTGGAAACAGCCGTTTTGAGCGGCTGTTTTTTTGCGCTGGATTCTGGTAAAATAGATGCAGCATTATGCGGAAGATAAAAAGTTACAGTTTGGCACAGTTGTTGATGCAGCTTCGGTTCACGCCGGAGAAGAAACGCCGCAGGCAGCTCGACGCCGCCGAGGAGCTGTTCAGGATTATCGATAAGGACAAGGAATATCCTTTCGATTTCGTGTGCTTTCGAATTACCGGCTTTCACCTCAAAAGCGCCGAGGACAGCGAGATTATCAAAGGTGATGAGCTGCTGGAAGATTTGCGGATTTTCATCGCCAAGCTAAGCGGTAAACTTGCACGACCTGTCACCGAGCAGCAGCAGAAAATCTACACGATTACGGAGCTCGCGCAGTCTCTGGGTATTGCGACAAAGACGATTTACCGCTGGAGGAAGCACGGCCTTATTGCCAGAAAGTATGTTTTCGACGACGGCAAGAAACGTTTCGGCTTTTTACAGTCGACGGTCGATGAATTTGTCAAAGAGCATCCGGAGCTTGCCGGTAAAGCCAGGAGTTTCGAGCGGCTGACGGAAGAACAGAAGCGGCAGATTATTAAGCAGGCCGCCAAACTCAGCTCGACTACGAATCTTTCACGGCACCGGATTATCAACAGGATATGCGATAGAACCGGCAGAAGTCACGAAACCGTCAGGTATACACTTCTTAAATATGAAAATGCCAATCCTGAGAAAGCCCGATTGAAAAAGCCCACCGTTGCAATCGAACCGGCCCAGGCCGCCGAGATATACAGGCTTTTCAGGCAGGGCACCGGCGTCAGGGACCTTATGCAGCGTTACAATCGCAATCGAAGCTCCATATACCGTATCATCAATCGGCGGAGAGCAAAGGCGCTGTTGGCGCGAAAGATAGAATATGTCACCGGTGACGCTTTTTTCGAAAAGGATGCGTCGGATAAGATACTATCCAAACCGGTCGGCCGCCGGGGGAGTCACGATGCGAATATCGAGCCGTTGAAATTGGCCGGCAGCTCTTTTTCAGAATACCTTCAGATGTTAAAGAGCACAACTGTGCTGAATCGCACAACCGAAATAGAATTGTTCCGCAGGTATAATTACCTCAAATTTCTGGCAAGCAAAGAACGCAGTGACATAAAGCTGTCTCGTGTTTCGGGCAGAAGCCTCGGCAGGATAGAGAAATATCTGGCCCAGGCCGAAGACATAAAAAGAGAACTGATTGAAGCGAATCTGCGGCTTGTCGTAGGTGTCGCACGAAAGCATACAACGAGCATAGCAAATATGTCCGAGCTGGTCAGCGAGGGCAATATCGCACTGATGCAGGCGGTCGAGAAGTTCGACTATTCGAGAGGCTATCGGTTTGCCACTTTTGCATCCTGGATTATAGCCAAGGATTTTGCTCATAAGATTCCGTCCCGAATCGGCCGGCTGGAAAAGGCCGCTACGGCCTCTCTGGCGAATATGCAGCGTGACGCGAGGGCCGAAAGCGAAGTCGATTTCGAGGCGATGGAGCAGGCACGCCGAAGTTTGACAGCGGTCATCGAGGATAATCTAAACGAGCGTGAGCGGTACATAATCATGAATCGTTTCGGCCTGGTCGGTACGCCGATAAGAAAAGAGACAAAGACACTCAAGCAAATCGGCGAAGAGCTCGGCCTTACCAAAGAAAGGGTCCGGCAAATCGAACTTATTGCACTGCAAAAACTCAGGCACTCTCTGAGCGTCGAGGAATTCGAGCTGCTGACCGG
>CAZKYP010000111.1:0-10866 GCA_964556885.1 uncultured Pirellulales bacterium
GATTTTCTGTGATTGGTGTAAAAGGATAATCCTTTATCGGCATTTATCTTAATAAATGTAAGCTGCGTTATGCTTGGGTACAAAAACGATAGTTGGGACACTTATGCCCATTCTGCGGACTTTGTCGATTAACCTCCCTGGATTCCGCCCTGATGCTACGATCTTCTTCCCTTCAGAGGCATCGAAAGCGACATACTTGCCTTCGTATTTTTTCTCGGAGACGAGCACATGTTTTTTTATGATATTTTTCTTAGCCATGATAAGCAAACCCAACGTTAAAGGTTGATACAATCTCTGCTCTTTTCACTACTTTCGGAGGAGGGGATATCCTTTCTCAATCGTTCCACGAACCTAACTACTTATATTATAATATATTTCGGACGACTTCAATGCGAAAATCAAAGAAAAACCTTAAATTTCTTAAAAAGTTACTTAATTCCTTATTTATAAAGCGTTTATTTCATTTTTTCGTCTTTTATGTACGATTTTCTCGCTCTTTTGTTCATGATTTCTGTGGCAGCAAGAACATTTGGTAGTACTAAAGTAAAACTGCATCTCGTAATTCTTATTATTCCGGACCGGCTTATCTTTTACGTTTCGTTCTTATTGATATAGGATTAGCGGTAGCAGTAGTTTATCCCAATTTATACAATTGCTCTGTTCTTTTTAGATAATATAGGAGTTCTTATTGCTATTGTTGAGAGCTTTCTATCTGCTATACGTTATTTTTCATTTGGGCGACGAGCTGGCGGGTTTGAGGGGATTGGGTGCTTTGGGCCTGTTTGAAGGCTGTGGTTTGTTCGGTGTTCTGTTTTTTGAAAAGCTCGTTGCCGGTGACGATTTCCTGCAGGGCCTTGGATTTTGTCTTGGCCTCCTGTAAGAATCGAACCGCCCTTGCTCCGCCTACGCCGCCAAGCACCGCACAGATTCCGATTCCCAGTTCCAACATCGAATCAGCCACCTGCCAGCCGTCCGGCCTTTGTGCTCCCGATTCCAGAGCCGCCTGTGCAAGCCGGAAGTTCGATTCGGAAAGTATGTCCTCGGCAGTCTCGGCCTTCGGGAATTGCTCCGGCAGGCCGAAGTAGGAGCTGAACGCCCGGCTCTGCACTTCACCAAGCTGCGTGAGAGTTTGGAGCTTCTCGGATGAATTTTCGGTGCGTGCGGCCTCGGCCGTGACTATCGCGGTGCGATTGTGCAGCCAGGCGTTTTGCTTTTGTGTTTCGCCGGGAGCAAAACGCAGGCTTTCGCAGCCGGTAAGTAAAACACATGCAGATACACAAATTAAAACGGTTGTGATTGTCTTTGATTTTTTCATCTTTTCTCTCCTTAGTTAGTGTTTGTTTTGTCGATGTTTTTCTCGACCGCCTGGAGGCGGTATTCGTATGAGATGCTCTTGGTCCAGAGTGATTCGATTTTTTGCTGTAAACAGTTTTGGTTTTGCAGCAGCATGCTTACGTCCCGCTGGAGCAAGTCGAGCTGCCGTTGCAGGTTCAGCCAGCTTCCTATAATCAGCGATGCCAGAAGCACCAGTTGTATCATGACAGAGACATTAACCTGCCGATTCAGCCGCCATTTTGTGGAGTCTTCTGTGCTCATATATTTTTCCTTTGCCGAATGATTTTCAGGTTCGTACATTGTTCCTTAAAATCCATCTGTATCTGTTCTATAAGACAGATACTTCGATTGTTACTTCGGCAGGCAAGCAGGTCCCTGCTTTCGGGGCTTGAATTTACAATGTCACCGACTTCGTAATTGGGTGCGAGAATCGGCGTCCGGATATCGATGGTTTCTATAGCTTCTGTTGAAACTGATGCTGTCCGGCGGATAAACTCATACAGGGCTTCGCTGTCGTTCGCTTCATCCGGCGCGCCGAGTGTATCGTCATTTTTGAAGATGCTCCGGCTGGTGACTTTTTGATATTCGAATCGGCTCGGCTGTGAAAGAACATGCTCGATAACCGGAGCGGCTGAATTAACCGGCCCATCTGCAACTTCGCAGCTAAGTTTTTCATCGCTTTCAACCGAGGCGGTAATCCTGAATCGAAGCGCCCCGGCCTGTGCCGCCGCCCATGTATCATTGTCAAGCGTCTCGCTGCTGAGCCATACGCCGCACTCATCGAGCAGGTTGTCGAAGCTGTGAAGATACTGCGACCAGTTCTGCCCGCTGTCGAAAGAGACCTGGAGATAATATCCAAGCGACTCTCCAAGTTTGTCGGTGCTCAGGCAGGATTTGAAGCGTCTGCAATGATGGGTGAAATCGCTGCTGCCGAAAATCATTGAGAAATCGAACGCATCACCCTGATTAAACGGGGCTTCGCTGTACAGGCCTGCTTCGTTCAGGCACCATTTGCGATATACATCACTGACTTGGTAGAAGTCCGGATTCGTTGTCGGTGAGAACTTATCGAAGTCGCTGTTTTCAAGGGCCGGATCCCAGGCTTTGACCAGATCAAATGTGGCCTCGAAGAGTTTGAAATCACCCTGGCCGATATATTTGTGTGTTACAGGATGGAAGTTTTTCCTGCTGTGCAGCGCCGCTATGTTTGTTTTTGAGATACTTAGCTGCTCTCCGCTTTGCTGGTGGTTCAATTCCACTGTTCTGCCCGAGCCGATTTTGTAGAAGACAATCGCCTGCTCAGGTCCGGCTGGTGCAAGGTTAGGCACAAACTTAAATCGCAGACCGATTCCTTCACAGCATCTATGCAGTGCTTCGACAAGATTCAAGCCGGTGACGTCAATATCTCGAATCACCAGGTTTTCGGTCAGTGCTTTTAGCTGGTTTATAGTCGGCATTTGCAGTTGACCGGTGGGCACATACTCACAGAGCAGATAGTTAATCGCATCAGCGTAGCTCCAATGTTTTGCCTCTGAAAGCCCGGCACAGAAAGCTGTATAGCTTTTACCGTTTAACTGGATTGGAGTTTTGCCGGCGTTGGCCGTACCGTCGGGATTGAATACGATTTGCAGGCTGCTTAAAAACATGTCGGAACTGTTACCGGCCGCCAATCTTTGTCCGTAGACTGTCAAACGTTCCAGATTAGCACTGAAGTCTCTCGCTGTGATTTCAATCAGTTCGCCGCCGGATGATATTTGTGTCTCGATGCTGTTTATTTGGCCGCGGAATACCGGCAAACTGAAAGCCGCCGCGCCCGGCGGGACGCCGTTGTAGTACTGCCGGATGCAGACGGTTTTTCCCATTGCGAATTCTTTCTCGATATCTTCAACGACTGTTATGCCGACTTGTGCAATAGCCGCAGGATTATAGGCTAATCTGGCTCGGCTAAAATTCGGCCAACCCTCACGGATAATCTCTATCGGTTCTAAGTCCGGACATAACATTCCATCGACAAAAATCGAGACCGAAGCCGCGGGAATTGCCGGTGATGTTTGTGCTGATTGATAAAAGTCTGTTCTGTTGGACATTAAAATCAAACTCCTGTGGTGCTTAATATTTCGATTGGGTTAGGATTTGCAGCATCAAGTTGAATACATAATTTCGCCTGAGAATCATTCTCTGTTGAGTCTGCATCTTCGGCTCTGACGGCAAACATGTATCGGGCGGCTTCCAGACAATCGGTTGTGAATCTGTAAAAGATACGCCCCTGGTAATCGATTGAAGCCAACTGATTTTCATAATCGAGCTGGCCTGTGCCGCCGTCGGAGTAAATGTTGAATCTTGCCGGCTGCGACTTTTGCTCGATAGGACAATAGAACCAGGTGAGCTTAATTTTACTGCATTCAACCTGTTCGGCTTTCAGAGTGAAAATTTTATTTGGCTGCGGCGGTGACAATTCGCCATCTATGTTGATTGATACTTTCGCAGCAGCGGCCAAGGTGAGCTCCTCGCAGCCGCAGTTGTTGAATCGGCGAACAATATAATAATATGTTGAGTCGTTGTTGTGTGGAAGGTAGCAGGGCGGCGAAATCTCAGAGGCATTTTGCCCGGCTACGGCCAATATGTCGGAGAAATCTATCTTGCTCATGTCAGATCCACGATAAAGCGCCGTACAGCCCGCAACACGAGTCCAGAACCAGCCCATGCTTAAAATTGTCCCCAGCTTGATGGCGTTTGCCGTCATGCCGTTGAAAAGTGCATCGGTCAGCCAGCGCCGTTCCATGTATTGTCGATTTGACATGAGAACGGACAACGTGCCCGTCACCGTTGATTTTGCATTTATAGAGCCGGCCAAAGAAACAATATTTACAGGAGCAGTCACTAACGCCGGAGAGATGCAATGATCGAACATCGAAAACGGCTCTCGATAGAGTGATTTAATCTCATCGGTGCTCAGGGCACGATTGTAGACAAAAACATACTCGATTGCCCCCTGATAGCAGTAATAATAGCTGCCGGCCTCATATATGCCACCGATGCCGACCGGTTGAGAATCATTGATGAAACTCAAATTGCCGTTGCTGGCGGACTCGGAATTTTCCAGGTTGCCGTTGACGTAAATACGCCCGTCATGCTGTTTCCATGTGCCGGCGACGTGGCACCATTCGCTGCCGTCTGTGGCATGAACAGATGAAGAGGTCAATAGACAATTGTCACTGTCGGTGTAGACGTATAATTTAAACTCGCCGTTTGTAGCTGTTTCCAGTTTGATTGGTCGGACGAATGCAGAGCGGGTGAACATTATACCTACATGACTGGCATATTGATTTACAAGTGCTACAACGCTAAGCTCATTGGTGGCGTCGAATCCGAATTTGCCGGTCGCGATGTCGATACATTCCTCAGACCCGTCGAATTGAATACAATGACCATGCAGGCCCGGCTTCCATAAAGGCGGACCGCCCAAAAAGCCGGCGGCCTGATGGTATGGCCCCATATCATGGACATACTGACCGGCGCCTTCGTTAAAAAGCCAGCAGCCGGTTAAATTCCGTGCGAGCGGATGCGACCGATTTATTCGTATACCTCTTGCCGGTTTGAGCAGCCCCATTAGATGTCACTCCCTATAGACATGGTGTTGTTTTTTTATTCGAAACCATTAAGATGTCTGGTAGTTCCAGCACCGGATATATGCCTTTACATTGTGGCTGTTTGTCGAGCCGGTTTGCCGGACGCCGATCTTAAAATGCGCCAGGTCTTTGATGATAAAACTCAATTGCTGCGGGTCTATACTTTTGTCACCCTGCATCTGGCAGATTGGCGTATCGTCATAGTTGGAGCCGTCGGGCGAGCCGTAAAGCTTGATTGCTACCTGGTCGGTCGGCGATGAATCGTAATCAATCTCGACTGTTAGCTGCGCGCCTTCATAGCCATTTGTCGCCAAATCGACGTCCGAAGAAAAAGATTCTGTGGTTCCGGATAAAGTTATATAGCCGTCACCGGTTCCTATTATCTGGCTTTGCGAGGACCAGTTCTTACTTATTGTTGCCATCTTCAACTCCTTGATTCAGTTTGTTGTTGGGCGTTCAATTTTTATGAACTATCGTTAGTTCAGACCTACCTCTATGTCACCTGTCTTGAATTGAACTGCATCGAATTCGCTGATGACTATTGGTGTGCTCAGCGCGCCGTACGCCAGCAGGTTGCCCCCGGAGGCTGCATCGAACAAGGCGAAATGAGTTATCGTCCCCCAGCTTCCGGATGCCTGCGGGAAAGTGATGTCTTCGCTGTTTACGACAGAACCGCCGGATGCCTGGTTCCAGTCGGATGCACTTGTTTGCACTCTTGAATAAGCATTTCCGATCGGCTCGGCAAGTCCCGAACCGTCATCGGTCGGTGCGTCTGTCAGCAGAGCGAGATATATTGTCGGCGGCGAATAATTACCCTTCCCGAAAATATGGTTCAGGACCTTGTTTTCCCAGTAGTTTGCGAATTCTCCCATTTTCTTCCTCCGGATTTTTTAAGGCTTTCGATTTAGCTCGGTGTTCTTGTGATTGTTGATTCGGTATCGGTGGGTGTAAGAGTCAGCAGGACCGTCTGCCCGTCATCATCATAGTATAGAATTTGCCCGTTCGATTTGTTCTGAGCGGCCTTGTTGGCAAGCAGTTTATCGGCTGTCACTATACCTGAGCCGGACCATATAATTTCGCGACTGCCTAAAAGGCTGTCACTATCGACGGGATCGGCTCCGGCCTGCAGGAATATCTGGACTGAATATCTGCCGGCTGGAATATTGCCGTCGAAGTCGCCGATGTATCTGCCGCCGCTTTTGTCGTTAAGAGCAATATCGTAATTATCGGCGTTCCGGCTGTCGGTGCCCCATGCCTCGAAGACCTGTCCGGCTGGGTACCAGACTTGGCCCACGTTGTTGCGGACTGCGGCGTAGAGCGTACTGCCGGATGCGTAATCTGCATGTATTTCGTTTGCCATTTCAAGCTCCTGTTCTCAATATTGTCGCTTTCGAGTTTATGCTTCTTCGCTCCACGTTCCGTTTTTGGCGATGGTTATCCAATCACCGTTGGAGTCGGCCGCCAGGCAGATACATTCGCCGATAGTGTCGGCGGATTTGTATTTGCCAGCCGTTTGGCCGCTGTCGTCTCGAATAGTCGCTGTGCCGGGTTCGATTCGCAATTCGTTCGCAGACTGGACCGCAAATGTAAAGAATGTCCCGGCAGGAGGGGCATCCGGCAGTGTGAGTGTCACTGTGCCGGTTGCTCCGATGTTGCTGTGGACGCTGCCGGATTCGGATGCTGTCAATGTATCGTCTTCGGTATGGACTTCGATGTTTTTTTTCAGGCCGCCGGCCCCGTATGGAACGGCCATATTGTGACCAGTCCGGCAGTCTGTTATCGAATCGATGTCGCCGCTTGATGTGGACACAATCGCCAAACGGACGTGCGGCGTGGTTGCCATATCGGGAAAGTCGTTGTATTCGTCGATGATAAGAGAGCCGGACGAATTTAGATAGATGTAAATGTTTTCCTTATCGTCCGCCAGGCCGTTGCCGGATGAGCCGGCGTAGCTTATCAATTCTGTGCCCAGCCAGAATTTGCCCGGCTTGATGCCTATATCGAGCTCGCCTTCGTCGAAAACCCGCAGGTCGTTCGCACGCTTTGCGGCCAGCAGCAGCCGGTACAGAAGCTTTCTGAATTGCAGATAATAAGGCGCCGTCCCCGTCGGTATGAACTCGACGCCGGTTTCGGTGTCGGATTGTATGTTCAGCAACTCATTGTCAGGTGGATATACTTCGGCCATAACATTCTCCTTGGTTTTTATGTGATACTCAGTATCAGTTGGTTGGTTTGTTTGTCGAACGAATCTACGTTCAGTTTCTCGGCCGGTCTTGCCGCCGGTGTCACTGTTATCGATTCGGTTTGGGTAGATGAGCTTTGTTTGCCCTGTTTGTCGAAAACTATAACCGCGAATTTGTAAACGCCTGATTGCAGCGGCGGGCTAATCCATTCAATAATATCGGCGTCGAGGCCGAACTGACCGTACCCAAAGCTGCCCTTGCCGAATCCTATCGCGGCCGCCGAGTCGTAGCCGAAGTCACCGAAGCCGAACCTACACATTGCGAAACCGGCTTTGTCCTGCCATGCTGGCCAGATTCGTATCGGGGCATTGTTAAACGGTGTACTGTAGTCGATTTGGCCTGTACCGTTGTCGAAATATATCAGGGCGGTTGCGTCAATCGGCAGATTCTGATTTCGCAGCAGAGTTATTTTAACGCGGCCGCTGTCGGCCCCGGGCTTGTTAAGCTCATCGCTAAAATCAATATGAGCCTTTTCAGGTTCGACTGCAAAGACCTCGATTCTGACCGGCGTCTCGAAAGAGGATGGCACGGAAACAATCATCTGTCTTTGCAGAAAATCCATCGTTGTTCCTGCATAGCGGCCGTTAACGTAAACCTGGTACAATTTATCGTTCCACCTCGACCGCCACTTCACTAAGGCCGCTCCCGGAGCTTCGATATATTCGCCGTCTGCCCGAATGCCTGACGGCAGGCCGATTGCCATTACCGAATCTATAGAGTTGCTGATAAGAGCCGTCATATTTGAGCCTTCAATTGCGTGTAAGTGATTTCATAATCGACAACTAAGCCGGTCCCGCTCGGCCGCTCGTTTTTGACCGTGAAGGAATCCATTCGAAGATTAGCCAGCTCTTGGCCGCTGCCGCTTTTTAGTGTGTGGATATCGCCGTCCATGAACGCCGATATCACGCTGATTTTTTCGTTCAGTTGTAAGCGGCTTTTCACCGACAGCGAACCGGTCTGCTTTATCCTTCTGCCGCGGCCGCCCAGATCGATGCTTAGGATTCCATCCAGTCCTGCGATTGTTCGTTCCGCGGTGTCACGGACAAAGCTTTGCTTTTCAATCTCAAGCTGTTGCCGGTCGAACAAATTCTTTCCATCTAAAGTGACATTCATATTAAAATCCCGATCTTGCAAATGTTAAAATGTCTTTATCAGTCCCGAACCAACCGCCCGCAGGCCCCGACTCTGGTGACGTCGGCAATCCCATCGTCGCCTTCGTCGATACTGACCTGACATCGTTCCCTCGCTTTGACAGACAGCTTCTGGTAATGCAGGCTTTTCTTCCAGAGGTTTTCATCCTGGGCCTTGCTCGCCAGCATTGCATATGCACATGAGATTACTGCAAAAACCGACACTTGCCTGAGTACACTCGCATCGAGAATATCATCAACATCGATGTTACTTGCCGGGCTGCCGGGCTTTAGGCCAAAATATTCCGTCAATCGAAAACCGACTTCGTTGGCCTGCGGTGCGAATGTGCTGATGCGATAAGATATATCGGTGCCGCCCGGCGGAGCTACGGCTGCGGCCTGTGAATCAGCCCTGATTACAGAAACCGTAAGCTGCGTTTGCGAATCGACAGTGACAATTTCGTACGCTCCATCCAAAGAGCAGTCGGCGGATTGCATGTATATGACACCGCCTGCAGTGACCTGAGCGGAAACAAAATCAGCCCCGGCTGCCGTAAATGTTGTACCCGATAACGATCCATCTGTCCCTGAGGCAAGGACCTGCCACGGCAGGTGCAGCTCACCGAACAGTATCGGTTCGTACTTCAAAATATCTGCATCGTTTGAAAAACTGACCATTTATCTGGCTCCCTTCTTGTTTTGTGTAAAGGTAGCGGACAACATATCGTTTCCCTGCTATCCGCTACCATCTACATGTCGTCTTTAGCTGATGCTCAAATCGCGAATAAGCCCGTGGGCTGCTTCATTCTTCAGTTCGAGCGTGTATTCGCCGATAATCTGGCCGCACTCGTAGTCGCCGCCGCTTGCAAGCGGCTTGAAGTGGAAGCTGCGTCCGGCCAGCGGGAGCACGTTGATGCGGGACGAATCCAGCAGCAGCGCCGCATCCTTCGGCATCCACCGGGTCGTGACAATTCTGCACACGCCGAAATCGCTTTCGTAGATGCTTATCATGTCGGTGAATTTGGTGTCGTTGGCACCGAATGTCCGGCTGTCGGAGCTGAAGGCGTTTATCTTTCGCTTCTGGAAGCCGCCGACGATAATCAGGTCCACGTTGCCGTTGCTGCTTTCCCAAATCTGACGGAGCACGTAGTTGAGCTTGGCTTCGTCGAGGTCGGTGCCGCTTGGAAAGCCGGAATCACCGGTATGAAAGACATTCATCGACAGGTGTTGGATGATGCCTTTCATTGACCTTCGCACTGAGCCGCTGCCCTGAGGATTGCTCGCCGGCTGGCCGCCGTTGATGACTGTATTCTCCAGATCGCGAATCATCTCCCGAAGGCGTTCCTGCTTCTGGAAATCAAGCTCGTCGGCCAGACCTAACTGGCTTGCGGCCATATCCGTTCCGCTAACCTCCACGGCGGCGGTGAATATCTGTGTGTAGTTGCCGCACCTTGTGCGATTGGTGAACCTGACGCCGGGTTTGTCTGCTCCTTCGAGCGCGGCGTTTCCGAGGATGTTGATGACCTTCTCGTCGGCAAGGTTCTCAGGCGTTGTGCCGGCGTAGCCGCGAACGACGGTCAGCGTGTCACTGTCTATACCGGTTACCAGCATCAGCTCCTCGCTGCCTTCGAGCTGAATCTGGTCGCCCACGCGGAACCTGCTGCCGTGCTCGACCACGAAATCTGTGTCGGCCGCCGGGTCGCTGTATGTGCTGTCGTTGATTGCATCCTTGTTTGGCAGCAGCTCATCTTCGAGCCATTCGTGGTGCGTGCTGGTTGCCTCTCTCATCGGGTCGCCAAGGGAATCCAGCAGCGGCGTCTCGTAAGGCGAGATTAGCCCGATTAAATCCGATACGTCTTCTGCTAATTCGGGCAGTGTCGTGCCCGCTGAATATGTTGCTTTTCCTGTAAATGCCATTTGTTTCTCCTTCTGGGTTCATTGTTGGTATTTCATAGTTCTTCGATGAACAATGAACAACAAACTTTGAACTCATAAATAGTTTCTTCGTAATTTCAGGTATTCCTGCAAATCTGCGCGGTTGCCGGTTGTAGCGGCTTTCTTGGCCGCTCTTTCGAGGATTGTCTGGCTGTTTTGTCCCGATGTACATCGGGAGTCTTTGGCCGATGCAGTCTTTTTAGCCGTTGCAATCCCGGTACTGTCGGTGAACAGATATTGCTTTTCCTTTTTCAACTGCTCGATGCACGTATCCAAATCCGTTTTATCCTGACCTTGCAGCCTGGCTTTGGCCAGCAATGTCGCCGTTTCAAGATCGACGGCCCCGGCAGAAGTCAACTTTCGCATCAGCTCCTGTTCGGTCCGGCTGCAGTTTAACTGCTCGGTGAGCTTTGCTGTCTGCTCGTTTGCCTGGGCCAGTTGTTCGGTCAAGATTTCGAGCTTTTTCTCGGCGCTCTGCGCCCTTTTGCGATAGCGGATCGATTCGACTACAGGTACAAGCCTGGTATTAATGTCACCGTCACCGGTTTCAACTGTGTCTTCTGACAATAATTCCTGTGTCTGATTCTGACTCAT
>CAZKYP010000112.1:0-1656 GCA_964556885.1 uncultured Pirellulales bacterium
TCGACTTCCGCATCGTAGTGCATTTCGATTCCAAGCTCGACGTTCTTTGGAATACGCGGCCTGACTTTGTCGGCCACGAGCTGAATCATTTCCGGTGTACCGAAGGCACCTCCCCATTCCGGCCGCATGTCGCCGGGTACGAAACCGCCCTTGCCCGGATTAAATGTCCACCTGCAAATACTGTGTAAAGACTTCTCTGCCATATTTATGTTCTCCTTGTTATATGTTTATATCTATTTAACGCCAACATAATCGGTTTAGATGTAATCATTCAGGAGGTTCTCGAGCAACTCCTGGCGGCCGCTTTGAAGCTTCGGCTCGCCGTGTTCGAGGATATAAGCCTCAAGCTCTTCGAATCCCACCTTTTTGCTTTCGATTTTTGCGCCTAACTCTCCGGCCCAACCTTTATAGCGTTCACTAACAGCGTTCTCCAAAACTTTATCTTCTATCAATCTTGCGGCCACCTTAAGCCCCTTCGCAAAAATATCCATTGCACCGATATGAGCATAGAAAAGGTCGACCGGGTCTATTGACTGGCGCCTGACATGTGCATCGAAATTCAGCCCACCGGTCGTAAAGCCGCCGCCTTTGAGAATGATATACATGGCCAGGGTTGTCTCGTAAATATCAGCAGGAAACTGATCGGTGTCCCAGCCCAGAAGAAGGTCACCGCGGTTGGCATCAACCGAACCGAGTATGCCGTTGGCAACACAAAACGCCAGTTCATGACAGAAATCATGACCGGCCAAAGTAGCGTGATTGGACTCGATATTCAGCTTGAAGGAATCGAGCAGATTATATTTTTGGAGAAATGCGAAACAGTTTCCTGCGTCGAAATCGTATTGATGCTTGGTCGGTTCCTTAGGTTTCGGTTCGATATAAAGCTGTCCCTTGAACCCAATCTTCTTTTTATGATCGACCGCCATTTGCAGAAGCAAGGCCAGGTGATCCAGTTCCTTTTTAATATCGGTATTGAGAAGTGTATCGTAACCTTCGCGTCCGCCCCAGAAAACATAGCCCTGTCCCCCAAGCTCGTTTGTTACTTCCATGGCTTTTTTAATCTGGCTCGCCGCATAGGCGAAAACCTCCGGTGACGGATTAGTACCTGCGCCCGCCATGAACCGGCGATGAGAAAAAGCGTTCGTTGTGCCCCAGAGGAGCTTAACTCCGGTATCCGCCTGAAGCTCCTTGGCTTTTTGTACGATTTTGTCGAGGCGTTTGTTGGTCTCGGACAGGCTGTCCGCTTCCGGAGCAATATCTCTGTCGTGGAAACACCAGAAATCAACGCCTAACTTGGTGAACAGCTCGAAAGCCGCGTCCATCGTCATATCTGCGACTTTCATCGGATCGGACGAGTCATTGTACTTACGAATAATAGTACCGACACCGAACTGGTCCGCTCCCAGATTCTTAAAAGTATGCCAGTAACATACCGAGAAACGCAAATGTTCCGACATAGTCTTTCCAAGCACAACTTCCTCAGAATTGTAATGCTTAAATGAAAGAGGATTTTTTGAGTCGGATCCTTCGTATTTGATCTTTTTTATCTCCGGAAAGTACTCTGCCATTTGTATTGCTCCTTTCTCGTAATCTCTGTTCGAATCCACAGAGTACGATTTATGCTTACAATTGATGTTTCAGGACATCCACCCATCT
>CAZKYP010000112.1:1756-10839 GCA_964556885.1 uncultured Pirellulales bacterium
GGCCTTGACGCCGAGATTGCTCATTATTTCCACGCCGTAGTTCAGCGCGAATACAATTCCTTCCTGTGCCGCCCTCAACAGATGGGACCTGTTGTGCACGTTAAAATTCAAGCCGTGGATTGAAGAGCCGATATTGCGGTTTTCCAGTGTGCGTTCGGCTCCGTTGCCGAATGGAAGAATTACCAGGTCGTCGGAGCCGACCGGTGCTTTTTGCGCCACCTCGTTCATTTCCGGGTAGTCTGTCGAGCCGGTGTTGTGTTTGAGCCAGCTATTAAGGATGCCGGTGCCGTTGACACACAGCAGCACGCCGTACCTGGGATTTTTCGGTTCATGATTAACATGTACGAACGTATTGACCCTTGACTTGTCGTCGTATTTTGCTTCGGAAGTAATGCCGTAGACGACGCCCGATGTACCGGCAGTGGCTGCTATTTCGCCCGGGTTTAGCACGTTTAGTGACAAAGCGTTATTGGGCTGGTCACCGGCTCTGTAAGAAATTATGGTTCCAGCCTTAAGACCCAGCTCTGCTGCAACGTCTTTCGTTAATTCGCCCTGTACGGAAAACGTTGGAGTCGTTTCGGCGACAAGCTCTTCGGAGATGCCGTAATTTTCGAGAACGAAGTCGGCCAGGCTGCCGCTTTCGAAATCCCACATTATTCCTTCGGACAATCCCGAAGGAGTCGTTTTAATCTGGCCCGTCATCATCATGGCAATATAGTCGCCGGGCAGCATCATTTTGTGAATCTTCGAATAAATGTCCGGCTCGTTTTCCTTTACCCATTTCAATTTAGAAGCCGTGAAGTTTCCCGGCGAATTCAACAGGCGTGACAGGCATTTTTTCTCACCGATACTTTTCAGTGCCTCGTTGCCGATTTCAACCGCCCTGCTGTCACACCAGATTATCGAAGGTCTCAGCACCTGTTTGTTTTTGTCCACTAAAACCAAACCGTGCATCTGGTAAGAAATCCCGATAGCCGCAACATCACCCGCGTTGAATTCCACCTTGGCCTTGATCTTGCCGGTTGCGGCCTTGACATGCTCCCACCACGTATCGGGCTGCTGTTCGGCCCATCCTATCTTCTTTGCGATAATCTCCAGCTCCTTTTCGGGCGAAGTTGCCGAAGCCAGCACCTTGCCCGTCCCGGCATCCATCAATGTAGCTTTTACGGACGAGCTCCCAACATCATATCCCAATAACAATGTCATTTATTTTCTCCTAACAATTGCATTACAGACTCACTCAATGAGCGACAAGAACGCAAAATTCAATCCACATCATAATTATTATTGTTAGATTGTCAAGTTTTTCGCCAAACTTTTTAACCGGAACCGAACAACAGCGTGCGGTATGTAATAAAAAAAGCGGGGAGCGAGTAAAATACTGATGGTTTTTTTATCGGGACTGAATGATAAAACCGCCCTGCAAAACAGGGATCGGGATGGATAAAAAAACGCACCACGACGCATAAAGCGCCGTGGTGCTATAATTCGCCGCCCTCATAGCTACTCGTACAAGTGAGTAGCTTCTGTTTCCTCCACAGGGCGTGTAAGCTGTTCGGAGCTCATAATAACCTTAAAGAGCACGTCTCCGGGCCTTGCAGCCGTGACGACGACGCGCCATGCGGCCTTATCCTGAGGCGCGAGACTGGCCAGCGGAAGGAACCTTAAGGTATCGCCTTCACGCACACCGGATGTCGCACCGGCCGACGAGACGTACTGGACATAGTCTTCCAGGACGCAGGTGATGCGAATATTGGTGGCGTTCGCCGAGCCCTGGTTGGTTACCTTTATCACATAGGTGGCCTGGCTGCCGATCCTGATCGGGTCTTCGACATCGCTAACATCCAGCAGCAGTGCTGGAATACCGGCGACCACGGTTCTCATTGAATCCGTCACCGGGCTTGCGCAATATGCAGTCGCAGTGGCATCATTGATAAACGTGCCCGCCCTCGTCGGGGTGTAAGACACAAGCACCTTTTGGGAAGCATTAGGTTCGAGAGTACCGAACTCCCAAACCAGCTTGGAACCTGTAAGTTTCGCACCGGCTGTCGCTTTTACGGAATTCACTCCATCAGGAACGGTGTCTTCCACGATTGTGTTTCTCGCCGCAACATCCGATTTATTGGTAATAGTTATCTCATAAGTCACCGGACGGCCCAGATATTGTCTTTCAGGCCCGGTCTTCTTGATTGTCAGCACGGGCATACCTACAGATGTTGTAACGGCCGCCGACTCAGCCCTCAGGCCGGAGCCTGATGTTGCCACGGCCTTGCTGACATATTTACCTATTCGAGAAGCCTTCAGCTCCACGCTGAATTCCTGTGACTGATTCGTCATCAGTGTACCGACATTAATTACTATCTCATTCCTGCCGTCGGTCGTTCGCAATCCGACAGGCAGAGTATCCACGATTCTAACGTTTTGGACGGCCCCGGTTCCGATGTTCGAGACTACCAGCTTCACCGGAATTGTATCGCATAGCAATGCTTCGGACGGAACAACTTTGGTGAGCTTCAGCATCGGCTGAACTACTTTCATATTCGCCGAGGCTGGAATGACCGGGGTCAGGATAGTCGTATTTTGCTTGATTGAATCACCGTAGGTAGCCATACCGGATACTACCAGTCGCCTGCTGCCTTTCGGCCCGAGCGAATCTATGGTCCAGACAAGCTTGGTTTCGCTTTCTTCATCCGCAACCGGACTGGACCTCGATAATCTGAAGTTATCCGGAACATCTTCGTCTACGACAACATCGGTCAGTGTTGAGTTGGTCAGGTTCGTAACGGTAATGAAATATTCGAACTCCTTGTTCAACTCGACTTCCCTCGGCATAGTCTTTTCCAATTGAACAACTCCGCATTCCGGCCACGGGTACGTTCTCGATATAACATAAGAACCCGACCCGCTGACGGATATCATATCAGTACTTGTAGGGGCAGTGCTGGTGACGGATGATCGCATCTGCATCTGGTCGGGAGGACTGAACGTCGTTCTTTCCGGGATATAAGATATGGACGACTGTTCATTGTCCCAATTAATCCCCTTGTTGATCCCTTCGTCAACTCCTTCCGTCTCTGTCGGTTCAATAATCCCCAATTGCTTCAAATCAGGCTGACCCTTGCAGCTCAAGAAGCAGGATAAACCTAAAACCAATAAAAGGAATGTGATATTCAGGAGCTTGCTCATCGTATATCTCCTTTTGCATCTTCTTTGAAAATCGACTCGAAGAAGATTATCAGATAGACCGTAATTTCTCACCATACCTTCCCATTTAAACAATATGGTTTTCACATATTTTAAGTGGTATATCGGTACAAGTTTCGGTCGAGTTAACCAAAAAAACAAAAGCCGGCTCAACAACCTAAGGTATTGTCAACACATAACTGTGTAAACCCACGACCGGCTTGATACGCCGCTACAATTTGCGCATTATACCACCGATAAATAGCCCATAATAACCCATATTAACATACATTGTCCACAGCTTACTTGTTCTGAAGTACCATAATTTTCGAGAAATTCGGACAATAATATGAATTTGTACCTGTCAGGTTGGCAGAGAAAGAAAAAAACCGGACTGGATTTTGGCAGACTGTGGAAAAAAAGCTTTTTTATGTAACTCTATTTACAAAAGCAACTTAAGCAAATATAGGACCTTAGATAGCCACTTGGCACAATATTTGCAATTATCAAAACAGGAACAAAATTATGGTATCAAATATATCAAAATTCGGTGAAGTTAATGTCCTGGCCAGTATGGCAGACTGGGCATGGCCGGAGGCGCTGCGTCTTATATTCAAACCACGAGGCGTTAATCTTTTAGTTGCGGACAACCCGTCCGAATTTGTCAATATTATAAGGCGTAAACGCATCCATACAACAATCGTAGATACGGACTCGGAAGAATCCAGCGGGCTTACTACCATAAAGATTATCAGGATGGATTACCCGTTGCTGCCCTGCATACTGTTAACAAGCACGGCCGGTAAACCTCTGCTCGATAATGCGCTGCGGCTCGATGTTTTCAGCGTAATCGACAAACCGGTTGACATGAGCATCCTGCAGGAACTGCTGAACAGGTTATTTATGAAAAAGTATAACAGCAATATATTCCAGTAATTAATGGCCTGGCCATTAAACTAAATTTTCCTATTGTTAAATAAAACGGGCAATTAAAATAAAGCTATTCTTTCGAAAGGAGTAATGACAAAATGAAGATCAGACCATTGGCAGATAAGGTGCTTGTTCAGCGTATCGAAGCGGAAACCAAGACAGCCGGCGGTATAGTACTGCCGGATACTGCAAAAGAGAAACCGCAGCAGGGCAAGATTGTCAGCGTCGGTGAGGGCAAAATACTCGATGACGGAACGCTGAGAAAATTACAGGTTAAAAAGGGTGATATGGTGCTTTTCACAAGTTACGCCGGAACAGATGTAAAAATAGATGGTAAAGAGTATCTGATTATGAGTGAGTCGGATATCATGGCGGTAATTGAAAAGTGACAAAGCAAAACGAATCCGTCAAGGCGATCGGCATTTCGCCGGACCATGACTGGTAATTACAGATAAGGAGAAAGAAAAAAATGGCAGCTAAAAAAATAGCTTTTGGTACTGACGCACGGGCGTCAATTCAGAAGGGTGTAAAAAAACTGGCCAAGGCGGTAAAAATCACGCTCGGGCCCTGTGGCAGAAACGTAGTCCTGGAAAAATCTTACGGCTCGCCGCTCGTAACCAAAGACGGCGTAACAGTGGCAAAAGAGATAGAGCTTGAAGATTCTTATGAGAACATGGGCGCGCAGATGGTCAAGGAAGTGGCTTCGAAGACGTCAACGGTAGCCGGCGACGGCACGACGACTGCTACGATTCTTGCCGAGAGCATCTTCGACGAAGGTCTTAAGAACATCACGGCCGGCGCCAACGCCATGCAGGTCAAACGCGGCATCGAAAAAGGCGTCGAGCAGATAGTCAAAGAACTTCAGAAAATGAGCATACCCATCGAGTCGAGCAAACAAATCGAACAGGTCGCGACCTGCTCGGCCAACCAGGACGTCGAAATCGGAAAGAAACTGGCCGAGGCGATGGAAAAGGTCGGCAAGGACGGCGTCATCACAGTCGAAGAGGGCCAGTCTCTTGAAACGACGGTCGAGCTGGTCGAGGGAATGCAGTTCGACAAGGGATATCTTAGCCCGCACTTTATCAACAATCTGCAGAACATGACAGTCGTTCTGGAAAAGCCGTACATTTTGGTCCACGAAAAGAAAATAAGCTCGGTCAAATCGCTTGTACCGCTGCTCGAAAAGGTGGCCAAGCAGGGCAAGCCGCTGCTGCTAATCGCCGAGGATGTCGAAGGCGAGGCACTGGCCACATTAGTAGTGAACAAGCTTCGCGGCGTGCTGCAGATCGCAGCCGTCAAGGCGCCGGGTTTCGGCGACAGGAGAAAGGCGCTGCTCAGTGACATCGCGACACTGACCGGCGGCGACGCCATCTTCGAAGACCTGGGTTTGAAGTTGGAGAATATCGAGCTCAAGCAGCTCGGAAGGGCCAAACGAATCACCATCGACAAAGACACAACGACAATCATCGAAGGCGGCGGCACCACAGATGCCATCAAGGGAAGAATCGAGCAGATTAAAAACGAAATCGAGGCAACCACCAGCGACTACGACAGGGAAAAGCTCCAGGAAAGACTGGCAAAATTAGCCGGCGGCGTGGCCCAGATTCAGGTCGGAGCCGCTACGGAAGCCGAGATGAAGGAAAAGAAGGCCCGAGTGGAAGACGCACTGCATGCCTGCCGGGCGGCCGTGGAAGAAGGCATACTTCCCGGAGGCGGCGTTGCGATGCTCAGAACCCTGCCTGCCCTTGACAAAATCAAGGTCGATGGCGACGAGAAGATCGGCATCGATATCGTAAAAAGGGCAATCGTTGCGCCAATCAAGCAGATTGCCGAGAACGCAGGACTGGACGGTTCAATCGTTGCACAAAAGGTAATGGAAAGCAAAGAGAAGAACTTCGGCTATGACGCACTGAACAAGGAATATGGCGACATGGTCAAGTTCGGCGTAATCGTACCGACGAAGGTCGAAAGGGCCGCTCTGCAGAACGGCGCTTCGATTGCTTCGCTGCTGCTGACAACGGATGCCGTAGTCAGTGAGATTCCTGAAAAGAAGGAAGCTGCTCCGGCAATGCCCCCGGGCGGTGGAATGTATTAGACGAACGAACAGCGAGCGGGTTCCGATATGGAACCCGCTTTTGTTTTATAGACAGGTGATAACATGAGTATGCGATTTTATACAAATATGGTTTCTCAGGCGTCTAAGAGTATCGCCGCGGGTATATTCATAGTCGGTCTGGTACTCGTGGGTTTCGGATTTTTGATTTATCTACTTCCGAAATTTTTCGCAACACTGGCCGCGGCGGTCTTTTTCATCGCGGGATTCGCCTGCGCCGTCACTGCCGTCAAAATCTTCCTTGCGCAGAGACAACTGGATAAGATGAACTCCGACGATTCTCAGGATTACAGAGAAAACGTCCAGATTCATATTGAGAATCATTTCGAAGAATAATTATGCTAATGCCCGATATGTTGATTTTAGAGTCTGCGACTTAGCGAATTTTGAGCGTAGCCAGGGCAAGGGCGGCAAAAGCCGCGGCTAAAAGCCAGAAACGCACGACTACCTGCGGCTCGCTCCAGCCGATAAGATGAAAATGATGATGAATGGGGGCGCACCTGAAAAGCCGCTTGCCGCCGGTATATTTGAAGTAGGCCACCTGAAGCACCACACTGAGCAGTTCCATAACGAATACCCCGCCGATAACCAAAAGCAGTATTTCATTTCTCGTCACCAGCGCGCCGTAGCCCATCGCCGCCCCCAAGGGAAGCGAGCCGACATCGCCCATGAAGGTCTGGGCCGGATGACAGTTGAACCAAAGAAAACCGAGCACGGCCCCTAATATGGCCGAATAAAAGACGCACAACTCTCCGGCCTGTGGTATGGCTGGAAGCAGAAGATAGCTCGCCCAGGTGACGGGCGTTGTCCGCGTCATTGTCTCGGACGACACAAAACAAAGCAGGGCAAGTACGAAAGAGACCATCCCCACACATCCTGCGGCCAGGCCGTCCATGCCGTCGGCCAGATTGACGGCGTTACTGGTCGCCGACAGATAAAATATCGATATCAGTATAAACATCCAGTTGGCCAGCGGCAGACTGCCTTTATAGAACGGCAGCCAGAACCTGATGCCGTCGGGAACATTGGCAAGATCGATATATAAGAACGATGCTACCAGGACCGCTCCGCCAATCTGGAAAATCAGCTTCTCCCATGCTTTCAATCCTTCCCTGCTTCGATGACGAATGTCACCGGTCAGCTTCAGCCAGTCGTCGACTCCGCCCAGAACAGAAAACCATATCATGACAAAAATAGCCTTTTTGATAAACGGATTATTCAGCCTCGCCCAAAGCAGTGTCGTAACAATAACTGAAAAGATGATAATCAATCCGCCCATCGTAGGAGTGTTGGCTTTCTCTTTCGTTAGTTCGTTCAAAGCGGCGTGATAAAACTCGGGGCGGTCTCCGATTTTTTTGCGCATCAGCCAGCGTATCACCTTCGGCCCAACAATAAGAGCTATCAACAGGCTGGTCAATGTCGCCGACACGGATCGAAAGACTATATTCTGGTAGGCATAGAATCCCACCTTGTGAGTGAAAACATCCCGCAAATACCACAACAGATGGTATATCATTCTGCGTCTCTTATTTCCCGATCCCGCACTATGCGAAGATCTCTTTCAATCTGTCAATCGCCGTTTCAAGCCCGGCTATACGCGAACCTTTAACCAGTATTATATCGTAATCTTTTATTAATTTGTGCAGATTATTGCAAGCCGAAAGCGTATCCTCGAAACAATATATCTGCAAACCTTTTGAAGAACAGGCTTTAGCGGCCTCGGCGGTGACCTTTGCCGGCTCGCCGACGGTAATCAATAATTCCACCTTTGTCTGGGCGATCGAATTGCCCAGTTCTATATGCAGACGTTCGGCCTGTTCGCCCAATTCCGCCATTTCGCCGCAGATAAAGACCAACCTGCGCTGCCCTGTCGAGTCGAGATTATCGAGGATATGCAAAGCGTTTTTCATCGAAGCCGGATTAGCATTGTAACAATCGTTCAATACGGTAAGCGTTCCGATCTGCAGCGGCTCGGCACGCATGGCAACCGGCGGCAGCGTACCGACGGCCGACGCAAATTCATCTATCGTTACACCAAGCCAACTGCAAACCCCCCATGCAGCCAAGGCATTTTCTACATTCCCGGGACCGGCCAGCGGCAAGTGAATCTGTTTATCCTCTATGATGAACCGACTGGACAAACCTTCACAGATAATATCCTTTGCACCATAGTCGGAACCACTTGACTTACCGAATGTTTTAATTTGGTTATTGGTAACTGGTAAATGGTAATTCAACTTGTCACTATTTAACCATTTGACTAAGTTTTCATTTATTATCAGCAAACCGTTGGAATGTAATCCTTCCGCTATTGAAAGCTTTTCACGAGCTATCGTCCGAAGATCACCGAATCCTTCCAGGTGAGCCGGGTAAACATTCGTCACGACAGCGACATCGGGAGCGGCGATACAAGTCAGGTAGCTTATCTCGCCGGGATGATTGCTGCCGAGTTCGGCGACAACAATTTGGACATCCGGTTCGGCGCTGAGTAACGTCAAAGGCACACCTATATTATTATTAAAACTCTTCGGCGATTGATGAACACGGTAACGATGCCCAAGAACGTGATAGATAATTTGCCTGACGGTTGTCTTGCCCGCCGAACCGGTTATTGCAATAACCTTAAAACCGGCCCGCCGGCGATATTCACGGGCAAGGGTGCCAAGTGCCTCGATAGTATCATCGACTTTAAGCAAACACTTATCGGCAAACTCTTCGCCTCTTAATTCTTTGCCGACAACGGCACAAACGGCGCCTTTAGCGAATGCATCAGAAACATAATCATGGCCGTCGAACTTATCTCCGGGGATGGCAAAAAAACAATCACCTGCTTTAGTGGTTCGTGAGTCAATACTAA
>CAZKYP010000113.1:0-10743 GCA_964556885.1 uncultured Pirellulales bacterium
TACAACAGCCTGTCCCGATTGGAGGACGGGCTGTTTTTTTATAGACTTTCGCCGCGGGGTACCACCAATGGTACTTTCAGGTTCCACTATTAACAACAAAATGGTTGAAAGTAACTACAATAATCCCAACGTTTAAAATAAGGATTATCCGATCCGCCCGTCGCCGTCGACATCAAGTCCGTGAATTTCCTCGATTTTCCTAACCAGGTTTCGTAATGTATTCTGTGTCAACTGTAGCTGGTCTTCGAGCGTCTGAACACGGTCCTCAATCGTATCTGATTTTCGTTTCTGACCGTACATAAGGCCGGTTTGAACTACTTCCCAAAGAATACCCATTTTTATCCTCGATCTATTGTTCTTATCTTAAGGTTCTTTCCTGATAAATAAAATCCCTCAATCACCAGCAACCTCCTTATAACTCGAAATCCGAATGGCAAAAACCGATTTTGGCACTACTGCAGAAATAAGTCTGGAAAGGGATATTATTCGGCTGTAAATCGTTTTGCAAGTGAAAAAAAGGCTTGTTTTTCAAACAGGAAACGACATAATTACAAAATGACTTTTTCAGATACTTTTAAGGAGACCGGCATATAGCAGTTTCCAATGAAACCAAGCTGCTGGTAATCAGGTTCAAGATCACAGGAAGTCTAAGGTACCTCTCGCACGCCGAGATGCTGAGGGTACTCCAGCGAGCTTGTATCCGAGCCGGCATAACTATCAAATATACCCAGGGTTTTAATCCTCATCCGAGGTTATCACTGCCTCTGCCAAAACCTGTCGGGGTGGAATCAGACGAGGAATTACTATGCCTTCGGATTAATCTCGATTCGTCTAAAATTCATGGACTGCTGGACGAGCAACAAAATAAAAATAACGAGTCACAAATCAAAACTGATCTTTCACAACAGCTTCCTAAAGGCTGTGAGGCGCTTTGTCTATCCGTCACAGAAGGCCGGGACACATTTCAGCCGCTTTCCGTAACGTATATATTTCCCGTACATAACGATTTTTTGAACGAGAAGCTCGATATAAAAATAAACCGTCTGATGGCCAGTGAAAATATTAATGTCCAGCGGCGGACCAGTGAAAAAAACACAAAGACCAAGAATTTGGATATTCGGGACTTTTTGAAATCGATTAATGTTGATGGAAACGATATAATTGTCGAATGCAGAATCAGCCCTGCCGGTTCCATACGCATTGAGGAGATTCTGGAACTGCTGGAACTGGATGCAGGAATGCTCGATGCGCCTATAAGGCGAACAAATATTAAATGGCAGACTAACGAACCGTTATTGTAAACTGCATGACAGGAACGAAACACGAGGTATAAGGAAAAACAATGGCAAGAGAAATGCTCATTAATGTAGCTGAGACGGAGGAATGCCGGGTGGCGGTTGTCGAAAATGGCTCGCTCGACGAGTTATATGTGGAAAGATCAAGCCTGAACAGTCATGTCGGCAATATTTATAAGGGTCGGGTGGTAAATATAGAGTCCGGCATACAGGCGGCGTTTATAGACTTTGGCATTGGTAAAAACGGTTTTCTTCATATCAGCGATCTGCACCCGAAGTATTTCTCTAAATCGGCTGAGGCATACACCGAAACAATCGGGCACAGAAAATCACTGAAAGACCGCCCTCCTATCCAGGATTGCCTTCGTAAAGGCCAGGAAATCGTGATACAGGTAACGAAAGAGGGTCTGAAAACAAAGGGCGCAACTCTCAGCACTTACCTTGCGCTGGCCGGTAAGTATCTGGTAATGATGCCCTGGATGCGTAAACACGGGGTATCACACAAGATTGAGGATGAGGACGAACGTAAAAGACTGCGACAAATTCTTGATGAAAGCAATCCACCGAAGGGCAGGGGTTTTATCATCAGGACAGCCGGACAGGGATGCTCGAAAAGGGATATACAGAACGACCTGATGTACCTCAAACGTTTATGGAGGGCCATTGAAAAGCGGATAGAAACCGAATCGGCTCCATGTGAAATTTATCAGGAATCGGACCTGGTCATAAGAGCGTTGCGAGACGTCTTTAACAGTAAAATCGACAAGATAATATGCGACTCGGAAAATGTCGTTCGCAAGATAAGAGACTTTTTCTCAATAGCCACGCCGCGTGTTAGACGAAAGATCAGTCTTTACGACGGCAAAATTCCCCTGTTCCACAAATACAAAATCGAAGAAGAAATTGCAAAGGTTCAGTCCCGCAGGGTTGAGCTCAAAGGCGGCGGTTCGATAGTTATTGAGCAAACCGAGGCGCTGGTTTCGATAGATGTTAACAGCGGACGCTGCCGCAAACAGAAAAACGCAGAGCAGACCGCTTTCGAGAGCAATCTGGAGGCAGCGAACGAAATTGCCCGCCAGTTGAGATTGCGAGACCTTGGAGGTCTGATTATCTGTGATTTCATCGACATGCGTAACGACAAGCATCGCAAGGCAATCGAAAAGGCTTTCAGAGCCGCAGTAAAGACAGACCGTGCCCGATCGAGGATATTGAGCATAAGCAGGTTCGGCGTCGTGGAAATGACACGGCAAAGGATGCGTCCTTCACTGCAATCGGCTACTTATCTGGCCTGCCCGCACTGCGGAGGCATGGGATTCGTTAAAAGCCATGAATCTCTGGCGATAGAGATAATCAGGCTGCTGCATTTATCGGCTTCGAGGGAGCAGATAAAGCGAATCGAGCTCTTTGTCTCACCCGAGGTGGCCGACTACCTGCAAAACATAAGAAGGGCTTCACTTGTACAGATAGAACAGGCCAGTAATATACGAGTCATTATTCACTCCGCCCCCGACTATATCGGTGAGCGGCACGAGATTGTATGCTATAATGAACGCGGTAATGTAGCAAAACCTTAGTTTTATATACCGCATCAGAAAGATAAAAAAACTCTTCGGAGCTGATAGAAAGTGGAATTCGATCTTGAATACGCACGGAAGGTAATCAGGGCCGAGGCCGAGGCAATTAATTCAATTACCCCGATTGTAGACGGCTCTTTCGCCAGGGCCGCAGGGATGATTTATAACTGCGGTGGATCCTGTATCGTCAGCGGCATCGGCAAAGCCGGCATAATCGCACAGAAGATAAGCGCAACTATGGCTTCGACCGGCACACCGAGTCATTTCCTCCACCCGGCAGAAGCGATACATGGCGACCTTGGCAGGCTGCGAAAGAACGATGTGGTTATCGTGCTTAGTTACGGCGGCGAAACGGACGAAATTATCCGACTGATAAATTTAGTCAAGCAATTGGATATCAAGCTGATAGCCATAACAGGCGACAACGACTCGACGCTGAGCAAGTACAGTGACGTGGTACTTTGCATGGGGCAAATGAGCGAGGCATGTCCGCTCGGAGTAGCTCCGAGCGTCTCAACCGCCTGCATGCTGGCAGTAGGCGACGCTCTGGCCTTTACAGTCATGAAGGCCCGAAAATTCAGCGTCGAGGATTATGTCAGGTTCCATCCGGGCGGCTCTCTGGGCGCAAAGCTGATGACGGTCGAGCAGTCAATGATGTTCAAACACGGCGAAAAACTGCCGATTATCGAGGTTACCGATACGATAGAGCAGCTTCTTGCCGGGACCGGCGATGTGAAGCGTCATGGTGCCGTGATGGTTGTCGATAAGGCCGGAAAACTGGCAGGCATCATTACAGACGGCGATATACGGCGATTGATGACCAAACACGGCAGAGGCTGCTTCGAGCTTAAGGTCGGCGATGTAATGACCGCAAATTGTAAGAATATAAGGGCGGATGCCCTGGCAGCCGAGGCTACCGCTATCTTCCATAAATTCAGAATCGACGAGCTCCCCGTGGTTGACGCTGACAGGAAACCGGTCGGTATGATTGACGTACAGGACATTGTAACCATAAAAGTTGTCGGGTAAAATCAGGCACAACGCAGCACACTCCGAACGAGTATATAGACGGATACACAAAAAAATGATATCGAATCTTGCAGATATAAAAATGCTGGCCCTGGACATCGACGGGGTTTTGACCGACGGAAGCATTATAATCAACGCCGACGGCAGCGAAAGCAAGTTCTTTAACTCCCTCGACGGCCACGGAATCAGAATGTGGAAAAGAGCGGGCCTTCAGGTAGCATTTATCAGCGGAAGAAAATCGGAGCCTACTCAACGTCGGGCCGAACAACTGGAAATTGAACACGTTTTTGAAGACTGCCATGATAAACTGCCGGTATTCTCCGAATACATGAGGAAACTCGGGCTTTCACCCGAAAACGTGGCTTTCATCGGGGACGATCTGCCGGACCTGCCGTTAATACGATACGTCGGATTCGGAGTGGCCGTCGCCAACGCGGTCGATGAGGTCAAGCAATATGCCGATTTCGTAACCAACCGCTCCGGCGGACGAGGTGCTGTACGGGAAGTAATAGAACATATCCTGAAAAGCACGGGCGCCTGGCAGGAGCTAATGAAAAGATATTTACCAGAACAGTGAAAAGAGGGTCTCAGGATGAGGAAATTTTTAATAGGATTCATTTCACTGGCGGTTGTACTCGCTGTATTTCTTATCTATAACCATATAGGCAAAACGCCCTCGACCGAAAGCGACACCGGAGCAGAATATATCGATACGGTAATAGACGGCGATACTGCCGGAACCGACAGTGACATCGGCAAAATCGGCGAGCTTGGCATCGGCACTATCCGCAAGGCCGTATATACCACCCTCAACAAGAACAAGGAAGTGGAGCGGGAATGGGGATTCGAACGGCTTCTGCACCAGGCCAAAGAAATATGGGAAATCGAAAAGCCGTTTATGAACATTTACGAGCAGGATTTCAAATGCTACATCACGGCCGACAAGGGAGAAGTTAAAATCGAAACCATAGCCGAGAAACCCACCCCCAGGGATGCAACATTCACCGGCAATGTCATTGTCCATATAGTACCGAATGATTCAAGTGATATCAAGGAAAGTCATATTTATCTGGATGATATCGCTTTTCTTAGTGAAAAATCGCAGCTTGCCACCGCCGGCCCGGTCCGGTTTGTCTCCGAAGACGCCCAGATGCTTGGCACCGGTCTTGAGCTTGTCTATAACGACCAGTTGGAGCGGCTCGAATTATTCCGGATTGTCCGGCTGGAATCGCTGCACATCAAAAGCTCGCAGATGGCGTTCCTTTCGAGTATGACCGAATCGGCCGAGAGTACGGATAAATCTTTGAATTCTGCTAAAACGACAGACCGGACCAAACCGCAGGATACCGTTGTCGCCGCTGCCACAAAAAACGCGGAACCTCAACCGGCCGGAATATCGCCGCAGGCATCCCTGGCGCAAGCCGAACAAAACGACGACGACTATTACAAGTGCATATTCAATAAAAACGTTGTCATCGATACTCCCGAGCAAGTGATCTTTGCCGGCGACAGCCTTTCCATCAGTAATCTTTTCTGGTCAAAAATTACAACAAAAAAATCTGATACAATAACCACCGAAATCACCAATGATGTTAATATGCCGACTGTCGAGACCAACGAACCTGACATGCAGATAGCGGCCGGCGCCGACGCCAATTTCCCCGCAGCAAACTTCGTAGATATAAACTCCATCATCAGTAAACCTGCCGACACAATTAAAGTCGCCGCTTCGCAGCAGAATGAACCGAATCAAGCCAAGCAGGAGTTCGTCAATATTGTCGTCACCTGCGACGAAGGCGTGGTCCTTGTACCGAAAGACTATCAATGGTCGAATAATCAATCGACACAATCAGAAGCCAAAACCAGCGGCTCTATCATAGAAAATATCAAAGCCGGGGATAACGGGAAGGGAAGAACCCTGTTTATCGCAAAAACAATCGACTATAATGCGACTACCGGAGATGTCGTCACCGAGGGTCTTACCGAGCTTACCTTGTATACGAACAACATGACGGATACCGATGTCGACCGGACTCTTGTCCCGGTCACGGTCACCGCTCAACAGGGCGCCAAGTTCCTACAGGGCCAGGATAAGGTCATCTTCGAAGGCGACTGTGTGTGTACAATGCCGCAGACCGGCCTGAGCGAGCAGCGAAACGCAACACTGTCGGCGCAAAGGATTACAGTCGACGTACCCAAAGACGAAAAACGAAACGTCCTTGTCTCATCCGACGTTATCGCCGCCGGCCCTGTGAATCTCGAATTTTTCGCGCAGGATTCCAGCATCCTGACCGATCCTAACGATCCGAACATTATTCAAACAATACCGACGGTTGTTCCGGTGAAGGTGAGCGCACGTGAACAGGCCAAATTCATACCGGCCTCGAACCTGGTTATCTTCGAAGGTGACTGTGTCTGCTCGATGCCGCAGAAAGGCCTTACACCGTCGAAGGACTGCACCTTTACCTCGCCGCAGCTTACAATTAACCTGTCAAAAGAAGATTCCGATTTGTCGTCTGCTGTACCGGATATCTCCGCCGCCGGTCCCGCGGAGTTTGCATTTTACCTGAAAGATTTTACAGCTACCGACGCCAACGAAGCCCCCCTGCCGGCAAAAATCACCGCACGGAACAAGGCCAGTTTCTCAGCGATGTCAAACCAGATTGTTTTCGAGGGCGACTGTCAGGGTACAACCGTCCAAAAAAATCCGAATTCAACCCAGGAGTACACATTCAGGGCGCCCAGACTAACTTTAGATTTACACAAAGAATCGAATAACCAGTCATCCGAGCTTACCGCCGGAATTAAGCACTTAAAAGCGGATGGTGGGACGGTCAGGCTTGCAACCATCAAAAAAGCTAAAGCCGGTTCCAATCCTGCAACTACAAATCAAAGTAACAAAGCAGATGAAATACTCGGCGGGATAGAGCTCAAATGCAGCCAATTCGATTATGACCCGAACAGCCAGTTGCTCATGGCTACCGGCCCGGGAATGATAATGATTGACAATTCGAAGATAACCGAGCCCAAAGGAGACGTCGGCAGGTTCAGCCTGCGGCAGCCGAGTTATGGATTTTTAAAGAATTTCGATACACTGAAATATTACATGGGTGCCAAAAAGATCGTCGCCGACTCCAGGCCGCCCGGCCTTTTTATAAATTACATTCCCGTCGTCAACGGCAAATATGACGATGATATTTTCGCAACGACTTCGCACGTGGAGGCTTATCTTTCGGAAACCGCCGAGGGCAAAGTGGAGCTTTCGACTCTTGTCGCTTCCGGCGGTGTTGAATTTATCGACGTGAACAAAAAGAATACGTTTATCGGCAGCAAGTTATTCTACGACCATAAAAAATCCATGATAAGAGTTACCGGCGACCAATCGCAGCCCTGCAACTGCAACGGAGCACTTGTCGATGAGATTATCTACGACCTGACAACCGGCGTAATCGAGGCACAGGTCGTCGCCCCTGGAGCGCTATAGAAATTTAGTTGCATGCTCAATCCGGAGAAGATTCGATGGTCGGAGTGATGAGAATTATCACAGCTTTATTCCTGCCGCGAAGCTCATAATCCAGTGGCTTTTCCAGTTCGGAGAGTTTTTTCTCCTGTTCGTAATAAGTTTTTAATCCGGTGTTGTATAGCATTGTCCAGCCGGGCGGCAATGCAACCGTCATTTGTCTTGTAGTCCTGTGAATTAAAGGATGCTGAGTTTTATAATTATCCCTGTATACTTCTTCATTTACTTTTGGAGCCCAGCAATTTTCTATCTTGAATCTCATTGAAATATCATTTCTGTCAAACCGCACATGCGGCGTAACTTCGACAGTAGTACCAACCTGTAAATGCTTAATTACCGGTGTCGGTTCCTTGGAAGGATTGTTCGGTTCATCATAACTGCTGATAAAAGGCAAATTTTGACTAACTGAAAATGTTGCCTCTTCATTATCCAAAGCCGTCGTTCGCGGTGATATAACCATCTTGCAGTTTCTGTCGGCTTGAACAGCTTTAAGCAGAAACTCGACCTGCTGCTCATTAAGATCTATAATATATTCACAGTCGGCACTGTTTGCGGATGGAATTTCATATATTTTAGGCTTTGGAACCTGCCAGAAATCCGATCCGTTCATTGAATTCATATCAAGACCAATCCTTTTATAGAACTCCTCACCCACCATTAAATATCGCACTTCCATTTGGATCTTTTCCGTAATTATATAAATTTCCTTTAGCCTTTGGGTTTGTGCGAACTCGATATGACCGTCGTTAAAGAAGACGTTCGTGGCGTCCCGTTCTGCCAGAAGTTTTCTATCATAGGCAGTCGGTAAATCAGGTTTGTCGGCCAGGATTTTCCCATCACCGAGATATTCGATGTTTCTTAATGCCCATTTGTACTTATCCTTACTAAGATAATTTTCCAATCTCTGCAATGAATCGGGATACTTTTCCTCATGTTCAGCTGCATATTTAATCAGGGCATTACCGACATCATTTAATAAATTTTCCGATTCAGCCTGTCCGGTCATTTCATCTGATTTTTGGGGTATATTCGGTTCCTGCGATGCAGTGGCATTTTCAGACATCACCTGGATGCTGGAATTTTTTTCACCAAACGTCTCCATCACTATCGGCCGGTTATCTTTATCCAAACTAACTTGCCCGGCCTGCACTTCCGAAAGAACTGTCGGTTTGAGCAGGATTATTAATCTTTTTTTCTTTCCGATTTTTTTATAATCAGAAGATGTCGCTTCAGCCACCGCATCACCGGTTAATCCGGCACCCGACTTGCTTTTCTCGTATAAGGTAATTGTTCCACCGTCAATGAACAGTGTTTCACCGTCCGGAGTCATCTTGCTTGTTGCCAATTCCGTAGTTTCTATCAGGGGAACCTGTGCCTTATACTTACCATGAAATATTTTTTCTTCGAAGCCTATAATTTGGGTAATTTGCAGTTTAAGCTCCACAAGAACGCTTTTGTTTGGTGTCACCTGCGGCTTAATTTCACAAATCGTTCCGATTTTTTTATAATCGACAAGCGGTTTGGCCTCTTCATCGGGACCGTTCGACTCGGCATAGTCGCAAACAATGGGAAAATTCGTAATTTTCATTGACTGTGCGGCTTCATTATCAAAAGTGATAATTTTGGATGCCATAATGATTTTTGTGCCGGTTTCTTCTCGGGCGGCTGTGATTAATGAACCGACCTGTAAATCATCCAGCAGATTATCAGAATCGAGCGTCAAATTCAGCTTCCCACCAACTCGCCCCATGAACTCCTCATCAACCGTAAGAATCCTGGCTTCAATCTGGACCTGCTTTTTTAAGACGCCTACTTCTAAGAGCCTTTCGTATTCAGCGAACTCGACGTGGCCGTCATTAAAAAATACATTCGTGCCGTTTTGTTCCGTTAAAAGAATCTTATCATAAGCAATTGCGATATCCGGCTGGTCGGTCATTGCCCTGCCTTTGCCGAGATAATCGATATTTTGTAAAGCCCACTCGAATTCTTCTTCTTTTACATAATTTTTCAATTGCTCCAGCGAATCCGGATATTTATCTTCGTGATCACCCGCATAGACAAACATGCGTTTACCGACTTTCGTCAGCATCTGAGCCGATTCGACGCATTTGGTGATTTTAGCCTGTACTTGTGAAAGCTGCGGATTATCAGGAGGAATATCCATCTTTGCGATGAGCTGCTTAACTATCTGGCGTTTGTCATCTTTACCGAAGATGAGAATCTGTTTTGTCTGCTGCAACGGTGATACTTGAACATCAGATTGTGATTCCAAGCCCGGCACTTGCTGAATCAACTCGTTAAGACGCTCTGCCAGTTCAGTGACATTAATATATTTTATCGTAACAGTTTCATAATCTCTTTTAGCCGGCTTCTGAATTCCTGAAAGTTCTTTGAGTTTATTAGGATCGCAGAATTCCACGTGGGCATCAGGGAACAGAACATTCGTTCCTTCATTTTTTAGAATTAATGTTTTGTCATAGGCTATAACGGTTTCCGGGCTGTCGGTCCTGGTCTTGCCTTTGCCGAGATATTCAACGTTGTCAAGAAGCCACTTATAAACTTCCTTGTTGGCAAAGAATGGGCCCAGCTCCTGGAAATTGTCCGGAAGCTTATTGTTATTGTCACTGGCAAACAAAGTTAAAGCTATGCCCAGTCGTCTGAGCCTTTGCGTGGAGATGTCACGTCGTAACTCATCACCGGATGGCCTCATCAATATGGCTGACGTTGTTCCTGTTTTTGAAAGAACACTCGGCTTGATAAGCATTAGCAACGTTTTATCCTTGAGATTTGGCTCTGAGACGAAGGGATTATCGAAGCCATTGATTAACAGTGTTTGACCGTCGGGAACCAGCCTGAGCTCCTTGTTTTTTGCTGTCCTAACCCCTGAAGGGAAACTTGCTGTATATATCGAATTGATATATTTAGCAGGATGAACTGTCATCAATTCACAATCGAGTTGTATGCCATTGTTATCTTTTACTACTGCCGGTTCGAATACAAAGAAGACGCATTTATTAGCTGATTCGTTTATTTCCGGCCTTGATGTGTATTTATATTTGGCGCGCATCTCTACCGTTGCCTGTTTGCCTTCGTACGCAATCATCTGGGGCCTGGCGAGAATCTTCGAATCAATATCGGCCTGAACGTTTTGCATGATATTTTTGGCCTGTAGATCATTAATGATAAGATTTTTACCAATAGAATTTATGTCCGTTTCGATTTTCTTTAAGACCTGCTCGCTAACAGATATAAGCTTCATATCCATAAAAATCGAAGCTTTGCCTTTTTCAGCCGGGTAGTCACTTCCAGTGAGGACATCAAGTTC
>CAZKYP010000114.1:0-10662 GCA_964556885.1 uncultured Pirellulales bacterium
AGCAAATGCTGTCAATTTTTTGTCTTCGAGATTAAGGATTTTGGGGATGCTTGGCCCATGAATATCGATATCTAATAATCCGACTCTTTTGCCGACTAAAGATAAAGAAACGGCAAAATTGGCTGCGACGGTACTTTTTCCAACACCACCTTTACCAGATAAAATCAGTATCTTATATTTAATCTGACTCATTCGTCGGCGAATCTGATCATGTTCGAGTTCCTGTTGCCTTTTCACCTCTTCTTTCCGTGTTTGGGAAGTTTGCTCTGTCATATTTGTTCCTTTTTCAATTTCTTTTTAGCTTCTCTCGGGCAGGCATTTGAAATTTTAAAGTCCATAACGACATCATGCTTCTCAGCTATTTGTTTAAAAGCCTCTTGTATGGATTTGAATATAGTGTCCGTCTCACCAACAATAAAACTCCCCATTGTTTGTGTCTGGACTTTTAAACCCCTGTCTTTCAATATCCTGCAAAACTCACCAATCGGCTCAGAAAGGGATTCTGTTCTCAGCGGATAAATGCTTATTTGCACCTGGACTTTCATAACTGTACCTCTGCTGTTATAAAAGCACCTTTCCTGCTACCCATGAATCGGCACAAACGCTCATATAAAGGAGATATCCATATTAACCATTTGCTTCGAATGACAAAACCGGTAATTTGCATATTAACTGTACCGAAATGCTCAAGTAAATTTCTCAATTGCCCCGGTGAAAATAATTGTGCATTAGCATACACGCTCTTTACCTTCCTACGTCTTTTTTGGTTATAAAAAGATAAAGAATTGAGCACACCAAACAGAAGTCTTCCTTGTGATTTCACACACCTTAACATCTCGAGAATTATCTTTTTTGGAACCTTGCTAAACTCAAGTGTGGTAATTGCCGCTGCAATGTCGAAGCCGTTATCAGGAAAAGAAAGGCTTTGGCCGTCAGCTACCTGGAAATGACAATTAGATATGTTCTTTTTATTGGCGACTTTTATCATTTCCTCGGAAATATCTACACCTGTAACTTCAAACCCTTTTTCACTAAAATACCTGCTCCAGTGACCTGTGCCGCAGCCTACCTCCAGAAGCTGCTTTCCATTATTATGGCTTCCAAGCAAAACGTCAAATGCCTTTTTCTCAAGTTCGTCGAACATTTGACCTATAGCAGAGTCATACCAGTTGTCATAACTTTGGGCAAATTTATTGAAATCATAGTTTGGCCTTGACTTATTTACCACGCTGTGAATATCCCTAACCAATAGCATATGTAATTTCTCTGAACATTGATTTTACTTTCTCTGCAATGTCACCACCGGTGTACTCTATCAGAGTTGCTTTCATTATTTGTGCCTTTGTGAAAGACTCATCATAAGGTATCTTGCCGATAACTTTTAATCCTTTTTTCTTAGCCTCTGTTTCTATTCTTTCCGTCATTTCAGGATTAATATCCGCTTTATTAACACAAACAAGGGTTTTAATACCGAAGCTCGATGTAAGCTGCGCGACTCTGTCAAGGTCATGGATTCCAGAAAGAGTAGGCTCTGTAACTACAAGAACCAAATCTGAACCTGTAATTGAGGCGATCACAGGGCAGCCGATACCAGGCGAGCCATCAACAATCAACAAATCCTTATTTTGTTCTTCGGCAATTTTTTTGGCTTCTTTTCGAATCAATGTTACGAGCTTACCGCTGTTTTCTTCAGCAATACCTAATTTGGCATGAACCATTGGCCCAAATCGGGTATCCGATATAAACCATTGGCCGTTAATTGCATCTTTGAATTCAATAGCCTCCACAGGGCAGAACTCGACACAAACTTTACATCCCTCACAGGATACAGGATCAATTTTGTATTTGTCGTCAAAAACTTTAACTGCATCGAATCTGCACATTTCGGCACATTTGCCGCATCCGATACATTTTTCAGTAATAATAGAGGCCTGTTTACCACCGGAAAAATCCTGTTTTTCTTTTACATCAGGGGACATAACTAAATGTAAATCAGCAGCATCAACGTCACAGTCAGCAAGCACAGCATTTCCGGCCAATGATGCAAATGCAGCAGTTATGCTAGTTTTTCCCGTCCCGCCTTTACCACTTATTACTACAAGTTCTTTCATATAACTTGTCTTTCCTTGTTTATAGTCACAACGATACAAATCTATTAAAAATTCATATTGACATCCGAATTACTTTCCCTGGCTTACAGCATTTTTCATATTAGTGATTTTTTCTATGGTCTGGTCAGCTACCTTTTTTTCTTTGTTAAAGTAACGAATCATCCGTTCGTAAAATTCTCCCTGTTCCTGTGGTGTCTTAAAATGTTTCAGAAGTTCCTTCGTCTTTTGTATGTTTGCTTCAACTTCCTGAGGAATTCTCTCGCTATCATGTCTTACGGCATCCTGTGGGCATACTTCATGGCATTTGCCGCAACGGATACATTTGTCATCATTGATAATTGCTTTGCGGCTTTCTTCCTGCGTAATTGCATCTACGGGACACTCATCTATACAAATACTGCAACCAATACATAAATCCTGATTTACCCACGGCATATTTCTATTCTCCTAATTTCCTATTTTTCCTTAATTTCAATTTCCAACTTATAATCCACAGGACAGGCTACAGAACGTGAGACAAGACAATATTTCTCAGCTAAACTGCCTGCTTGGCGAGTTTTTTCAGTTAATTTGTCTTCAGGCAATTGAACTTTTGCTTGGACTTCAACATTGGTAAATCGAAATCCATCAGGTTGTTTTTCAAGCTGTCCCGAGACCTGCGAATTATATGATAAAATTTCTATCTTAAACTTTTCTGTAAAATAAAAAAATGTGTTCATCAAACAGGCGTTAATTGCAGCAACAAACATCTCCTCCGGATTAAGGCCTTGTCCGCTACCGCCAAATTCAGCGGCGGCTCCGATTTCCATTTGGCCGGGACCGCTGAAGATAATTTTTGCAGGCTCATCAGCTTTTTGAAATACTGTGTTTTTAAATACGTATGTTCTTTCGTTTTTCATACGTTTTGCCCTTCATTATCTTGTTGTAAAGGTTATTAAATAGTTTTAAAGAACACATTAGTAATGGCTAAAATGAAATTACCTTATCTGTATCTGTCACCCACTGTGCCAATTCTATTATAATTACCCCCAAAAAACACACCCTCATGCCAAGATTAAGCAATTGCTCTGCTAAGCGAAAACTATTCCAGGTAACATCAGTGCCGTCATAATGATTTCCGTTAAATACAAGAAGAACGCTTGCTGTCATTGGATTTTCCTTTCTCTTTATTAGAATCAAAAAATTTGTCTCTCCACCACAAAAAGTGCCCCCATGGATTGTCAATTCTATATTCGCCGTCTTCAGGAAAACCCGGCCATGAGTCGATTTCTTCCAGTATCTTGTCGCATGGTTTATCAAAAGCCAAAAGCTCGTAAGCGCACCTTACGAGAGTAAACTTTTTATTTGCTTCAGGATTATTTTCATGGTGATCGGGGTGATATTTAATAGATGCCAAGCGATAGGCCTTCTTGAGCTGTTGTTTATCGGCTGTTTCTTCAACTTCAAGAATTTTACAGGCAGCTTTACGTGCCTCAATATCCCTGGTAATCTTCACCATAAAGTCCGGGTCGTGCTTCAATTGTTTACCAACCTTTTTATATTTTCATACAAGTTTAAAAGCTTTTGTTTATAATCAGGCATTCCTTTAATTATCATCACGCCTCTTGAATAGTATTCAGCAATCTTTCTATCGTTCGGTATTTGAATAAGAACTTCAATATTTTCCTGCCGGCAGTATTTAACAACTGCATCGTCTCCAATATCACTTCTGTTTATTGCAACGGCAAAAGGTATTTTCAACTGGCGTACCATGTCCACCGCTAAAACCAGATCATTGAGACCAAAAGGTGTAGGTTCTGTAACGAGCAAAACAAAATCGCTGCCCTTTATCGCTTCGATTACAGGACAGGACGTACCTGGCGGTGCATCTATTAGAATAATAGCGTCTTTTTGTATTCGTTTTTTTACATATCTTATCAATGCAGGTGTTTGAATAACACCAATATCTAGTCTACCATGGCCAAAATATGTCCCATTTGATTTGCCGAATTCAGCCACACCAATTTTCCTTTGTTTTTCGGTAATTGCATTTTCCGGGCAGATTGCCATACATCCGCCGCACGAATGACATAGCTGTTCAAAAACCATGGGCTTGTCTTTCAGACATATTATTGCACTATACTGACAAAGCCGGCCGCATTTCCCACAGCCTGTGCATTTGGCCATATCAACTTCAGGTACGCCTACAGTAACCACTTCTGATCTTTCAATTTCAGGTTTAAGGAAGATATGACCATTAGGTTCTTCTGCATCACAATCCAGATATTGAACATAAAGTCCTGTCTGAGAGAGTGAAAAGGCCAGATTTGTAGCGATCGTGGTTTTGCCTGTGCCGCCTTTGCCGCTTGCAATCGCTATTTTCATGTTATATCTGCTCCGTGCTTAATACAGTATCGTTCCAGTCAAATTTATCCGTCACTATCCATCCTCCCTCGGGCAAAGAATCAAAACAGACCGGTTTCGGATTACACCACCGATTACCCGGCATAATATCCCATTTTGTGTATCTGTTCATTGGCGAAGCCGTCTTATCTATCCTAAAACCATCAGGATGAAAGCCGACGTTGATTTGGTTTGCATGAAATGTTTGCTCCATCATACTCATCCATTCAATAAAACTGTTTTCTGATATAGTTACAGTATATAGCTCCCGCAGGATTGTGAGCTAAAACCCTATCCTTGGCTATCAGCGTTGTTACAGGAGCTTTTGATATTTTTGCAAAAATCGCATCATGACCGACACAAAGCCCACAGACAATATTCAACTGCGTGCCGGCCTCGTTCAACAGTTGGGCCTGACCTGCGGGATTGCACATAGTCTCTCTGGCTTGTGATGTGATTTGCTGTAATTTGAAATCCTTTTTATCGATCCCACAAACTTTGCAGCATATCGACGCAACCTCAAAATGTTTTGAGAGAATATGCTCGATAGTTTTTGCCTCATCACTTAGACCAATGCAAAAAGCCAGACCCAATTTTTTGTACTGTAGTTCTTTTGCAAATAATATTATTTCGCCTAATCGTGTCTCTTTGCCGTAATAGCTCGCTTCAATTGCCGAAGCAGCCCTATGCAATTCTGCTATTTGATAGTCTTGATATAATTGCTTATGACTACTATCTTTCGCAAAACAATCCTTACCGTCACGGCATTCTTTACTCTCACATCGCGCACATTGCGGTGATATAGTTTTTCCCACTCAGTTACTCCTTTGGTCTGTTTTTGTCGTCAACAAATAAGACTTTAGCTTTCAAATCTCTTGCTTTCTCATCAGCTATTTGGCAATAAGATATGATTATGACTTTATCACCAACAATTCCCAATCTCGCCGCCGGTCCATTCAATAGAATCATCCCTGAATCTTTCGGTGCTGCAATGGTATAAGTTATAAAACGCTGAGCATTGTTGATATTCAGTACATGAACTTGTTCGCTAGGCAATATATCCGCCTTTTCGAGAAGGTTTCGGTCAATGGTTATACTACCTTGGTAATCCAGCTCGGTACCGGTTAATGTAGCACCGTGTATTTTGGATTTTAACATAAACCGTTCCATTCAATAATCCTTTATAGTTATAATTACGTTAAAATATTTTGCCTGCCTGGATTATTTTTCTTAACTACCTGTTTTTTGCTGGATGATTGTGACAGCACCATTCGGACACTCAGATACACATATTGCACAGGCAGTACAAAGTCTGGGATTGACAACAGCATATTTGTTTATACTAATAGCGTTGTTCGGACAAACATTAACACAGATACCACAAGCAGTGCATTTGTCCGGCTGAACAAATGCAGTAGCTTTGCGGCCGCTTTCTAACTCAGATATTCTTTTCTCAATTTCCTGTTTCTGCTGTTGTAAAATCTGGGCCTGCTGTTTCAATTGGTCTAATTCCGATTGGCCTCCGGTTGACATATTAGACGGCTGAAAGACACCAGGGCCTTCTGGTAAGCCTGGCATAACTGCACGCTTTCCCATTCCCATACCTCGGCCCATTCCTCTGCCACCACCCATTCCGCGACCGCCGCCCATGCCTCTGCCAGTACCCATACCACCACCGCCTCTGCCCATACCCATTCCCATTCCAGGATTGGTTGAACCGGAAGGCTGTATCTGCCCAAGTTGTTGACCGGAGCCGACTCCAAAATGGCTCTGTACATTAGGACCATCGGCTGAAGAGAATTTACCGGCCCTGAACTGTTCAACAGCATTGCGTATATTTCCGCTGACGCCGACAATAACATGTATCCCAGCCTGACCAAAGACATTAAAGGCATTGGGGCCGCAGTTGCCTGTCAGCACTGTTGTTACTCCTTTTTCCGACATTAACTGAGCAGATTGAATACCCGCACCGCCGCCAAGGGTAATATTCGGATTCTCGACAGATTCACATTGCATTGTGTCAGTATCGATAATCATAAAATATGCACATCGCCCGAATCGTGCCTCGACATTGTCATCTAGTGTAGGACCTGTTGATGTCACTGCAATTCTCATAAGTTTACCTTTCTAACCTAATGGACACGTCCCGGTAGGACAGCTTGTGGATTTGGAACTATTACCTGCAGAAAAAGCTGAGAAGACTTTCTTCACATCCGAACTTCCACACTTTTCACAGACGTGTTTGTTCCTACCACCGCTTTTTTCCAAAAATTCAGTTATATACCCGCATTTTTTACATTTATATTCGAATATCGGCATCTTAATATCTCCTAAGATTTAAGAGTTATCATTACGATTCTATATTAAAGTCTTGTATAGAATTCATCCCGCAGTTACTGGGCTGATTTTCCTTCGAGCAGATTTTCACTCGTCCGTGCTAAATAGCTCGAATAATCACCGTAGTGAAAAGTCAGGAAGGGCGAGCAACTCGCCCTTCGCTTTCTTTGCTCGAATAGTTTTATTACTCTGACTTTTCTTTCTCAAGTTCTTCGATGCGCTTGTTAATGTCATCGAGCGACTGCTGCAGGTATTCTGATTGCTGCTTTAAAGCCTGTTGTTCTTGTTCGGCAGTGGGCCCAGTGGGGAAACCACCTGGATATGCAGCGGGATAGACACCGTAAACACCACCAGCATATCCACCCCAAGCGGGCATGCCGTATCCGGCTCTGGCCCACCCTGGAAGACCGGTTGCGTAATACCGGTTGCGCCAACCACGTCCGCCGCCTCTAAAGCCTCTACCCCAACCCCAGTAGCCTCGTCCGCTAACAGGATTCATATAACCTGGGACCGGATAGCCTGCACAAAAACCGGCAGCTCTACCTGTCATTGGTCCTAAACCGGCAGGACCTGTTCCATCTCCACCTGGCATGGTAAATCTCCTTTCGAATTAAAAAAAATGTTAACTTCTTGTCATTTTTGTTCCACATTTTGGACAACTTCTTTGATTACAAGGCTGCCCGGCAACATGGGGAACTGTTGCACCACAGCTTGGACATACGCAATTTCCGCCCGGCCCTGCAGCAAATGGACCACCCATCCTGCCTCTTCCTTGGCCCTGGCCGCGGCCCATACCACGTCCTGTACCCGATCCTCGGCCGGTTGGGCCTGTACCGTCACCTCTTGGCATAATCTATCCCTTTCAAAATTAATTTCTTCTTATATTACCAGCGGCCAAATCTGCCTCTGCCGCCTCTAAAACCCCGGCCACGACCAAAGCCTCGGCCGAAACTGAATCTCGGAAAACCTCTGCCGAACCATGACCTGCCAGATGGGTAAGGTGCACCATAATCATATGCACCTTGACTGTAACCATACAAACTCGCCGATGCAGCCATAGGGGCATGTCTCATTGCTCCAACTGGATTCATGAAACCAGGTACCGGGTAACCGATGCAGAAACCGGCTGCTCTACCTGTCATTGGCCCTAACCCTGCAGGACCTGTTCTATCTCCACGAGGCATATTAATCACCTCCTTATCTTCTATTAGATTTGTATTTATATTATTTATTGGCATTCCCTTAAGACCTGCCAGACCGTCGGCTTGACTGGGTCTATTCTTTGATTCCTGCAACACACAGAAACCCATTCCGCGTCCTGTCATCGGACCTTGACCTAACGGACCTGTACCATCAAAACCTGGCATTTATTCGACCTCCTTAATTACATCAACAATGTCATCATTAAGCGTTTCTCAAACCTTTCGCTCCTTCTTAAAATCATTTCACCAACCTTACAACCTAAATCCCTGGCAATAACAGGGCACTTTGCCTTGAGTATGAAAAATATATTTTTCTCTACATCACTTAGAGTTTCGTAGTTACCTTGTCCCTTGGCTATAATCAAATCAGCTTTATCAAAACGATCTCTAAAAGATTGGCTACAACTTTCCAGAATCGTTCCGGGCGCGTCCGAGCCGTTTTCAATCACATCGATAATTTTTGGTAAGCCGGCAAGGACAGCATCTTCCATTGTCGCATCGTTTATCACAGGAAAGCTTTTGACTGCCACAGTGATTTTTTCTATAGGTAACTGCTCAATCAAAATGCGGTCAAAAACAATTTCACCGGCGTTGTCTGCCAAGTAAAGAATATCTTCTGTTTCGTTTACTGAACTGCGAAAAGCCTCCATCTGTATACCTGAAGGTTCTCCAGAAAGACACTGGCTTATCGTTTCGGCTAGTTCTGTTTCCTGCAATTGGCTTTTAAGCCCAAGATCGATGATATTTCCGGCTATTGCCAGACGAACCGCGGTTTCGAGCGGATCTTCGGATTCGATGACTAACTGACGCAACTTGGGATACAACTTCAACGCCGCATTATTAAACTGTTGCTTAACGCCATGATAAGGATCTTCGACTCGCACCAGTTCTCGAATAAGCCGATGTATTTTTTGCCCGATCACTGGCGGGGTTTGGCTCATATCCAGATTATTTGCCAGATCGAGTACTCCACGTACTACCTTTTCATGAATATGTACATCCTCTGTCACGAGTCTAGCAGCATCGAGTGATTGTCTGATAAAACACGGTATACAATCCAAAAATATACGCATTAGCTCATTTTTTCCTTTTTATGTTCTAAATCCAATGTCCTTCAACATTAGCCTGATCCACTTGATTTAATTTGCCTGCCTTAAATGATTCCAATGCTTTAGCAACGGTTTGCTTCTCAGCAAGAAATATTTTCACACTGGCTGCGCTGAGTGTCTTATAAGCATTAGGACCAACATTACCGGTTATCACCGCCTCGACACCAAGATTTGCTATATTTTGCCCGGTCTGAATCCCCGCCCCTTGAATGGCATTTAAATTTATATCATTGTTATGCGCCTCGAAATCTCCTGTGTCGGTATCAAAAACGATAAGCCATTTTGCTCTTCCGAACCTTGTATCAATTTCACTGGAAAGTTCTTTACCCTGTGCCGTTACTGCAACTTTCATTTCTATTTTTCCTTCCTTTGCTTAGACTCCGTCCCCTTCGGTTGTACGAAATTTCTCTGAACAACAGTTTTGTATCAATATATTTTTTATCTTTCTCCACCTCGCCATCGACAACCTCGTCGTCGTCCAAAGCCTCTTTGTGCACCAAGCCAACAACCAGGCATACAAAACTCCGGCCTGCTTAGATGTCCAGCCATATACGCGCTAATTACATGCTCAGTATTTCCGGTTAGATATGGCAAAATCTCAATTCCGGATTGAACTACCATATTGGCAAGTAATTGTGAGACTGCTCCACAGACAAGTACATTCACACCATGAATTTTCAACTGACCCACTCGCTGCAGCAGCGACAAGCCATCTAATTCAACTTCACTGCGCTGCATTTCTTTGCCATTTTCAATATCTACCAGCAAGAGCTTGTGGGCAAAATCGAAAACATTCGAAACATAATCGCCATATACTGGTATAGCCACTTTCATAAAAATAAACCTTTTAAAGAATCTTATGCAATAGATATGCCAGAATATGGGCCGGAAAGACATGTTTTATTTAAGTCTTTATAATACATGATATTATGGAAAACAAAGGATGTTTGCTTTAAGTATAAAGACAAGTTAAGAATTGCAGAATGCAACACTTGGGCGCACTCAAGAATTGCAAATTGCAACACACTTTGTGCAATTGTCATTCAGATTGGTTTATACCGAATGCTTTCATCTTGCGGAATAATGTGCTTTTGTCAATTCCAAGTTGTTTAGCTGTTGTGCTCTTGTTGCCCTTATTTCTTTTAAGAGCTTGTTTTATAAGTATAATTTCCATCTGTTTAATAGTAGCTGGTTCACTGTCTTGGGGCGATTCGGTTTGCAGAATTGTCCGTACCGATGAAGGCAAGTGTTTGGCTTCTATTATCTCACCTTCACAAAGAACAAAACAATGCTCGATAATATTCTCAAGCTCACGTACATTACCCGGGTAATCATAGGATAGTAACGCCGCCGTCACTTCATTAGTAACACAGCAGATATTTTTATCATGCAGTCGGTTGAATCTACCAATAAAATGTTCCACTAATAATGGGATATCTTCCTTTCTTTCTCTAAGCGGCGGCAACTCCAGCTTCATTACATTAATTCTGTAATATAAGTCATCTCTGAATTTGCCCTCTT
>CAZKYP010000115.1:0-10600 GCA_964556885.1 uncultured Pirellulales bacterium
CAGCAGTGATGTCGCGGCACAAAGTGAAGTTGTCATTACAATGCTGCCGAATTCGCCGGATGTAAAAAAAGCCGTGCTCGGAAAGGACGGAGTTTTAGATGGTGTGAAGAATGGCATGATTCTGATTGATATGAGTTCTATCGCTCCACTGGTCGCTCAGGAAGTCGCCGCCGAAGTCCAAAAGAAAGGTGTTGAAATGCTCGATGCTCCAGTCAGCGGCGGCGAGCCGAAGGCCATTGAGGGGACAATTTCAATTATGGTCGGTGGTAAACAGGAGGTCTTCGAGCAGGTTGAAGAAATCCTGAAGGTTATGGGTGCTTCCGCTGTTCTGGTCGGTGACATCGGAAGCGGCAACATGACCAAACTAGCGAATCAGATAATAGTGGCATTAAATATTGCTGCAATGTCCGAGGCGATGGTTCTGGCGACAAAGGCCGGTGTGGATCCTGAAAAAGTTTACCGTGCCATCCGTGGTGGACTGGCCGGAAGCACTGTGCTCGACGCTAAAGTGCCTTTGGCCTTAAAAGGCAATTTCAAGCCCGGCTTTAGAATAGAGCTGCATATCAAGGATTTGGCGAATGCTCTGGATACGGCCCATGAGATTGGCGTCCCTGTGCCTTTAGCCAGCGGCGTAATGGAGATCATGCAGGCGCTTAAGGTGGATGGAAAAGCCGGAGACGACCATGGCGGCATTATCCAGTTCTACGAAAAATTAGCTAAGGTTCAGGTAAGACATAAGAAATGATGTAATGAAGCCAGTGGCGATACTCCTGGTGTCCTTCCGGATAACTGGGAGCGATCGGAACGTAGGGCTCTGTTACACCGGATACTTCAGGAAAAAGATAACGTCGATCCTGATCACGTCATCATAACACCAGTCAACGCTCGTAAGACCGGCCCGACCAGTACCGTCACCTTCCTCAAAGGGACTATCGCCCCCGAAGGTTCGATTATTAAGAACCCACCTTGCCGATTACCCGAATCTTCCGGACAATACACGCCTTGGGGCAGCCATGCAGGATACAGGAGGATGCACGTTCGATATAGATGTGGTTATAGAAACACTGAAAGCAGGTAAAAAATCTTGTCGATAACATGAGATATTGTTAAATTGTAGTTTTCATATTCATATAAGGACATGGCTATGGTATTAAAAAACAATAAACTCTCAGGGATATTTGCCCCCGTTGTAACACCTTTTCATAACGACGAACTTGCACTTGACGATTTGAGATATAACCTGCAACAACTAAACAAGACCGAACTTTCCGGCTACTTAGCCCTCGGCTCGAACGGAGAATTCAGGAACCTTTCCGACAAAGAGCAGATTCGCGTCCTCGAAGTTTTCAGCGAAGAAAAAGGAAATAAGGTGGTCATGGTCGGCACTGCCTGTGAATCCACCAAACACACTATCGAAAAATCTAAAATGGTATCTGAGATGGCTTTCGACTACGTGAGCATCCTTACTCCGAGCTATTTCCCTAAACAAATTAACGGCACCGTATTAAAGGATTATTACGAGCGAATTGCTGATTCAATCGACATTCCTGTATTACTTTACAATGCCCCGGGCTTTACGGGCGGAGTAACGATACCTCCACAAACCGTCCTCGAACTCTCTCGGCACCCAAACATTGTCGGTATGAAAGACTCATCACCAACAGGCCCGTCGAAATTCCTTAGCTACCTTGAGTCCGCTCAGGACTTCAACGTTCTGGCCGGTTCCGCCAATTTTCTCTATCCATCGTTACACTTAGGCGCTACGGGTGGAGTTCTTTCTCTTGCTAATGTTCTTCCCGGCCCATCCTGCGATTTATACCAATTGTTTACACATGGCAAATTCGACGAAGCCAAACAGATTCACGACAAGCTTGTCCGGCTCAGCCAGGTCATTTCCGGCTCATGGGGTGTGGCAGGCGTCAAGGCGGCGATGGATATAATGGGATTCAGGGGAGGCCGGCCGCGGCATCCACTTGGAGGCGTTACAGATGAAGCCAAAGAACGAATCAGGCAGGCAATTGTAATTGAAGGTTTTTAGGTAAAATATAACTTATGTTATCACAGGCTGATATTGATGACTCTAATCGATAACCGGAAAACAACCAGCGGCGACAAAATATTGGGAGTAGATATTGGAACAACCAGTATAAAAATGGGTGTATTCCAGATTGTTGATAATTCGCTCACTCCAATTGGTCAATTCACACAGGAATACGAAATTAATATTTACAATGATGGTTTGTGCGGCGATATCGAACAGGACAAATGGAAGAGGGCCTTCGTCACCGGATGCAGGAAAATGGTGGACCTTATCGCTGATGTCGATGTCGTTTCCCTTTCCGGAACCACGCCTGGACTGACGGCAATGGATAAAGACGGCGAGGCCCTTTATCCGGCCATCTTAATGCTCGACCAGCGCTCACGCAGGCAAGCGAAATTCATAATAGAAACTGTTGGAATGGAGTACCTCCTTCGGACCACGGCGAATATTCCGGTCGCGGGCGGATGCTCGCTTGCAAGCATTCTTTGGATAAAAGACAACTGCCCTGAAGTCTTTAGCAAAACTTGTATATTCGGACATTCCAATACATACATAGCACACTGGCTGACTGGAAATTTCGCTATCGATCCCTCGTCGGCGTCACTAACAGCACTGTACAATACCGTTCAAAACGACTTCACATGGAACCAGGATATTGCTAATGCTTTCGGCCTTTCACTCGAAAAGCTCCCGCAAATAGTCCCGCCTTATGCAAGTGTTGGGAATATACAAAGCTCTCTCGCACAAAATTTGGGATTAAAGAAGGAACCTGAAATACTTATTGGCGGTAACGATGCTGTGTTAGCGGCTTATTCGATGGGAATCGACGAGCCTGGTGACATCATTAACGTAAACGGTACGTGCGAAATTACTCTCGTGTGTCTCGATAAATGCCTGGCCTCCGCCAACTACAACATCCGTGCGCACGTACTACCGAATCGCTGGCTCACGTTGTACGTCATGAACGCCGGAGGCAAGGCACTCGATTGGTACAAAAACCTGTTCTGTAGTGAACTGACCGCTGATGAGTTTTTCAGCGATTTTCTTCCCGGGGCGATTGATACCTGGCTGGACCGCCAAAGCGATGTCACCTATGTACCCTATCTTATGGGTTCGCGCTACAGCCTTGAGCCGCTTAAGGGACAATTGACGGGATTGGCCCAGCAAACAACGCGAGAAGAGATACTGGCCGCAATTGTCAGAGGACTATGTGATTATCAGAAAGCACATTTGGAAGAAGTCGGCAGAAATATCACGCTCCAAAATGTAATTCACCTGACCGGGGGAGCGACAAGCCCGGCTTTAATTCGGGCAAAATCGAAGTGGATGCGAAACAGCAAATATATTTATAACGAGCAGTCATCCATGATGGGTGCCGCTATGCTCGGCCAAAAATATCTTACTCATTTATGAGGCAAAAAATTATGCCAGCTATTCACCCGTTGATAATTCTTGTTATCGGCACGTTGACAGTGATACTGATGATTACGCTGCTGAGAATGAACGCTTTTATTGCACTGATCACCGCGGCCGTAGTCGTCAGTCTGCTCAGCCCCGGAGATTTAGCTGAAAAGATAAGCCGGGTAGCCGCCGCATTCGGAAGCACAGCCGGCAGCATAGGTATTGTCATCGCCCTGGCCGTGGTTATCGGCAAATGCATGATGGACAGCGGTGCAGCAGACCGAATCGTTAGGGCTTTCCTGTCGCTGCTTGGCGAAAAAAGAAGCTCCACAGCACTTATGGCAAGCGGCTTCGTGCTTTCTATTCCTGTTTTCTTCGATACGGTTTTCTATCTGCTTGTGCCGCTGGCGATATCGATGTATCGGCGGACAAAGAGACATTACCTTAAATATGCAATGGCCATCGTAGCCGGCGGTGTAGTAACTCATTCCCTTGTACCGCCGACTCCCGGCCCGCTTATCATGGCCGACAACCTTGGTATTGACATCGGTGTGATGATTATAGTCGGCGCTTTGGTGGCTCTTCCTTCCGCCTTTGTTGGAATGATGTTTTCCGGGTACGCAGATAAACGAATAAATATACAACCTAAACCACAAAGCTGCGAACCATCCGAGTCGGAGCCGCTTGAAGACCACCAACTGCCCGGTCTGTCAATGTCACTTTTACCGATTATTCTGCCCGTACTGCTGGTCTCAACTAATACAATTGTTCGTGCGATGGCTGAAGGTGCCGCCGAGGGCTCAGGATTGAACCGGGCCGCAAGTATAACAGCCGTTCTGGGTGATGTGAATCTGGCGATGCTGATATCGACTGCAATTGCCATGTGGATGCTCAAGAGCAAGCGCGCTCTAACGAATGCGCAACTGGCGAAAGTCGTCGAAGTGTCATTGATGAGCGGCGGTGTAATTATCCTAATCACCGCGGCCGGCGGCGCATTCGGCGCGATGTTAAAAGCCGCACAGATAGGCCCGGCAATTCAAAACTTATTTAAGGGCGATAGCGAACAGCCCGTAAGCGGTATGATGGTTTTGGTTCTGGGTGCATCTATCGCCATGCTGATGAAAATAGCACAGGGCTCCTCCACCGTCGCAATGATAACATCGTCGGCGATGATTGCCGCAATGATCACATCGACAAAGACGCTGGGTTATCATCCTGCATATCTGGCGACAGCCATCGGGGGAGGCTCAATGATAGGCTCGTGGATGAACGACAGCGGATTCTGGATATTCGTAAAAATGACCGGGCTGACAGAAACAGAAGGACTAAAATCATGGACGCCATTGCTGGCTATAGTCGGTTTTACAAGCGTCGTCGTCTCGTTCCTGCTGGTGTTGATTTTACCCATGGCATAAATCATCGGACAAAACACATCATGATGGTTATCATTGTGGAGGCCAAATGCGATATCGGCCGCTGCAATTGAGCATACCCAATAGATACAACATATCATCATAGTAGCGATATCGTCCTGAAGGGATTGGTGTGTTCCAAAGAGCCTGGACAAATTGTTTCGCACACTCATGGGTTGCCGCAAGACTCGCCACCGCGTTCATAGCTACCAATCCCGGTGAATGGTCGCTTCCTAACTGTTCTCCGTTGAGCTTAAACTGGTTCCCGTAATCGGACATGCCTTTGGACTCGAAAAATGCCTGTAAACGGTCACTCAATTGCCTCTCGTGCACATCCCTGGCCCACCACGCCCAATCCATCGACCAGTTCATAACCGTACGCCAGGCGTCAAACCGAAAGTCTCCGGAATTGCTGTTCTGTCTGCCGGTCCACGGCGTGCCGTCGAAATTCGCGTATTCCGGTGTCAATCCAGTAACAGGATGCGCCGCACACTGGAAGAAATCCCGACTTACCGCAGCGGCCTGTTCCCAGAAGGCCCTGTCGGCCTGCGGGCCCCACATTGCCCAAAGTTCGTAAAATGCAGGAAGATGATAAGAAGGATCAGTATAGTCGTGATTTTCGACGATTGGTGTAAAACGAACCATTTTATATTCCGGATTAAAGACTTCACATGCATTCCGCGGGCCGCGGCTTGTCTGGCCACTGATAGAACCGCGATTTTTCATATCGCCCAGTATGCGATCCGCCTCGGAACGATAGTTATAGATTCCATTGCCATTGCCCCAGTGACCCGAAGCAAAATAAAGTGCTGTGGCGAAATATTCCTCGCCGTCCGGCGCAGGCATCTCGTCGTTCGAAGTACCATCCGTTCGCATCGACCATGAAAAATAACCATAAGCTGGATGGTTGGGATCATCGTGATACATATACGTCCTGGCCCAATTCCAGATAGCATCGAACTCAACCTTCTTGTCTAATTGCACAGCAATCATCATACCGTAGGACATTCCTTCGGAACGCACGTCGTTGTTGTAGATGTCATATATATATGCAAGCTGCCCATTTTCATTGCCCCCGGCGGCGAAATAAACCGCCTGCGAGTTCGGGTCGCCGTGGAATAACTGCTCAAAGACATCATTGATTCTTTCGGTTACTTCCTGCGGCGAATATCCGGCCTCGACAAACAGGTTACGATAGTTGCCTGTATAAAAGGCGCCTGCACTCCCGGCATGTTTTTCTTTTTCGATAAGTATCTCACAACCAGCTACTAAAAGCGTTAATAATATTAAAACGCACACTGGATAAATTACCGCCGGTATACCTGCAAATTCGTCCTTCAGGAACAAAGCTCCAATCCTTTAATTAATCAAGATATCTTTGCGCGAATGTCAGGAATGTCGGCCAGTTCGGCCCGGGGGTGTGGCCGCCGCTGTGTTGCTTAAAAGCTACCTCACCATCTATTAGTGTTGTCTCTATCGGCGGAAATTCTGTAGTTCCCAAATCTTTCTTACCCAGCAGCTTATACACAGGCCCTGCCTCGGCAGCGGCCATAAACATGCCCTTGGCGTCCACCCATGCATCACCATTATTTGAGCCGCTGCTGATAAAGACAGGACGCGGTGCACACATAGCGATTAATTCATGAGCATCTATTGGTAAGTCGTCCCAGTTCAGCGGGCCGGCGTACTTGATAAAATTTCCGGCCATCCAGTGATATTCGCCCGAACCGGCGATATTTTCGATTATCTCACCCCAATCGCGGCGGTATAGACTGGCGCCGCCTTCGCCCGAGGAACTGACAAAAGCTATCGCGAAGCGCTGATCATAGGCCATAGCGACGAGCGTTGCCTTGCCATAGCGAGAGTGACCTTCGAGCCCCACTTTTTTGGCGTCTACGGATTTGTCTGTCTCGAAATAATCCAGTGCCCTGCCAGCGCCCCATGCCCAGGCACGCAATGCACCCCAGTCATCCGGCTTGCGGGATTGCCCCTTATTGCACAGACCGATTATGCCTTCTGTCAGGCCGGCGCCGTTGTCGGCCTGTATGCTGTTGGGAACGATTACGGCATAGCCCCATCCTTTGGCGAGAACCTGCTGCTGCCAGGTAGGTTCGCCGCCGCGTGCAGTCCTACTGAAACTTCCACCAAAACCAAATTCCATCATGACCGGCACCGGACCTTTTGCATCGGCCGGCGTGGACAATGTCAACTGAATATCGACTGATATGGCCGGACAAGATGAATTATCAACGTGGCCGACGAGTTGTTTCGTGATGACCGATACATCGCCGTTCTTTTCTTCGGTCGTGCTTGTCACTTCCCAAGTCACCTTCGGTGTTTCCTTAGGTACGCGGCCATAAATTTCCCTGTCGAAGTCCTCCACGATTTCCGGCCGCCTTTGGTTCCACCACATCTCGGCGGTCGTGACCTTCTGTCCGTTCTTTAATACCAGCGGGTCCGGCAGGTTCGGATAGGGATTGGCCCTGGACTCGTCGTAATTAGCGTAATTCGGCGCATTAGGATCCATGCCGCTCCTTCCCGGGCGAAGTGACTTGATGCCAAGAAGGTCCATCATTTTCTGATGGTCTTCAGTTGTCAAACGTCGAATCTCCGCCCGCCGATCATTCGCACTACGCTGTGTCTGCTGAGCAAAGACACTCACGCAGCAAACCAGAATCAGAGACGTAGATAAAACTATTAATGTAAGCAGTTTCTTCATAACACTGCTCCTCTCTCGAACTTCTTCGCTAATTTATTACGAAATAATTATGCAGAAAGTTCTACTTCATTAAAGCAGTAATAAAAGATTTCAAACGCCCGGAATCTATTTTTCCGGCTTTCTTTGTAGTTCGAAGCTGCTTAATAAACTGCATTACTATTTGTGTCAATATGGCGCCCGGCCTCGGATAAGCGGCCACGATATAATGCGGCCCCGGCGCCGACTCCCCCTCTTCCTGCTCCAGTTCCGCCCTGAGATTGTCCGGGGTTATCAGGGAATTGGCGTGCTGAAACACAACTTTATCCATTACCTTATAAACTTCTTTGCTCTCTTTGATCATGCCGTAATAATCAAGAAGCTGTGCGAAAACATAATTGGACGTGGTATACACATCTTTACCCTGGTCCGACTCCACCGGCTCACCGTCTTGGGTTCGGGTCATGCACCAGCCCATGGTGGTCCGGTTGTTCATGTAAATCGTCTTGAGGATTTTTTTGGCCCTCTCATCGGATATGAAAGGCTCCTCTCCCATAGCAATCAACGCCCAAATCGCATCGAGTTGATTTATCCAGGTATCCGTGTTCGTCTTTCCTGTAACAGGATCGTAACAGGTGACATAATACTGCAATCTTTGACCGTGGATATTCTTGTCATCTCTCCACAATTTCTCCAATATCTCGGAGGCCTTTTTAAAATCTTTTTCATATTGTTTTCCGGCCGGCTCATCTTTCACCATTTCGGCCATTTTAATCATGGCCCGGCAACCTGCCATAAAAATAGTAATATCGTAAGCATCAATTCCAAACAGGGTCAAATTATCAAAGGTATTCTTCACCTCATTGGGATTACCCTCGGGGACACCATCGCCGTCTATATCGTACGTTTCCAGAAAGTCATATCCTAATTTCAGGGTCTTCCAGTTTTTCTTCAGAAAATCGATATTACCCGTGAACTTAACGTTACGCAATACTCTTGTTGCCAGCTTGGGAAAAAGATCGACCCAGTAGTTGTCATTATACCAGGCGTAATCACTGACATTCCGCAGGGCGTGGCCTTTCGGCAAGGCTCCCACATCATGCGAGACAGAACCTTTAATCTTGATGGTATCTCGTATCTGGGTCAGTGACATGCCTTCATACTCTTCCGGATATGCTTCGAAATGCTGTCTGGCCTCGGTAAAAGATGCGTGCAAATGATAATATCGTTCGTTAGTATTCTCCCTGTTAATCGAGTTTATAAAACTCTGACAGAGCTCTTTTTCCACCTCCGGGAAAAATATAAGCAATACCATGGAATACCAATCCACGTCCGAAGGATCGATATAGGCATAATCGAAACACTCCAGGAATCTCGCGACATCATTTCCTTTCTTGTCCTCAATCCAGACTGCGGCGTTCGACAACGGAAAACTGAACTCGTTGAGAATCAGCCTCGTAAGTCTCAACGCCCCCGTCTTATCGTTCTTATAAGAGGGACTTTGGTTTATTAGATCAAATATCCTGCTTTGAATAGTGATTGTCCGGCTCAACCACTTCGAGTAATTATTCAGAGCTGTTTTAGCCAAGTCTATTGCCCTGGTTTTCTTGTCCTTAAAGCTTTTGACATATTTTCGCTCAAATATTTTGCCGTCTATGAACCGCTGCTGCGGAAAATCCAAAGCAATTGCAACCGGAATCTTTATCGTGGCTTTCGGTTTCAACGTAAAGGCAAGACTGATAGCCGCTCCGTAATCCTGATTTAGTATGGGTTTTCTCTTTTCGTAGAAACTGCCGTCAGCATTCAATAACAAATCCTGTTTAAGCCTGTTGAGGCAAAAATAAGGTTGTGTATCTATTTTTACACCCTTGGTTTCCGGTACAGCTATAACCATCCTGTCCTGGGTTTCCTTACTGGCCATGACCACACCTCTTATCCCAGCACGTTTGAAATCTTCATGCATATGGCCTTTAACCGGCGCCGAGCATACATATACGGTGTCCTGGTCTGTCGGTTTTAATTCCTTCTCCTGGAGATTTACCAGTGACGGTCTTGGTATGACCAAAGTAATTTCCTGTGATTTATTACTCGTATTTTTAACTTCGTATTCCTCGACGCAAAGAGGCATTAATGCCTGATTATTGCCTGCAAGGAACGGCGAGACCATTCTTCTTGTTACAGTGGCTTTCTTTAATGTATATGTCATTTCCGCCAAGGGCGTGGCAAGAGAAACCGAAACCCGCTTTTCTTCGATCGGAGTATGATAATAATTTTTCAAAGCGGGCACGTCATCCGGACCTTCCACAGCCCTTGGATCTCTTGTGGTAAGCATGACTGTTTCGCCGTCAACACGAGCAATCGGCGCTGAGCCGAGCTGAATCGCATTTTGATTCAATAATATCAACCTGCCGGCGTTGTTGAGTCTGTTGTATAAACCTTCGGGCGATATACCTATCGAACAGGTCGGAGCACCCTGCAGGGCGATTGTATGAGGGAACTGAAGGGTTTTAGACATTCCCTGGAAATGTACCGTCATCTTATTCTTAACATAAATATCGGATATCTGTTTTCCGGAAATTGTATAAACATCACTAATTTTTAAGCTACTGGTCTTCGGCATTAAATATTTCCTTTCTTACCACTTTTAACAAAGAAACCACAACTTCAAGAATTATTAACAATACGACAGGAAATTATGCTTCTTCTGCGCTTTCAGTTTTTTAGCCGGAGTCGCTTTTTGTCCTTTGAGGTTCACGGGACATTTGGTCGCCGCACGCGGCTTGACTTTTCCAAAGAGCAGGTCCGCAGCAGCCCTTATCGAATCTGGTGTGCCGCTGAAATTGCAAATTACGACATCCGCTTCCTTCGTAGTGCCTTCCACATAAGGACTATTAGTTACGACAACAACCTTATGCCCGGCTTGTTTGAGCTTCCTGGCCAATAGTTGATTGTTGCCCGATTTGACAATTCGTGCGTAATAGTTTGTCATAACAACAAGGTCCGCCTGCTTGGCAAGCTGCAGACACTCTTTAATCTCTTCGTCAAAGGCGG
>CAZKYP010000116.1:0-10564 GCA_964556885.1 uncultured Pirellulales bacterium
GTTTTCCGGCTCTTTAGGTAATCGCCTTCGTCGCACCGGTGGTAAAACCGCCGTCAACAAGGATAATCTGCCCCGTAATATACTCAGATGCATCCGAGGCCAAAAATATAACTGTACCGTCAAGGTCGTTCGGACTGCCAGGGCGATTCAATGGAATCCGGCCGGTAATATAATTTACAAACTCCCTGTTCTCATACAAAACCGCATTCTGTGCCGTTTTGAACCATCCGGGGGCCAGAACATTTACCGTGATGCCGAATTTGCCCCATTCGGCGGCAAGGCTCCTGGTCATGGACAAAGTCGCCCCCCTGCTTGCGGCATACGGTACTATTCCCTCCATACCGAAAACACATGTGCACGAACCGATGTTTATTATTCTACCGTAGTTTTTTTTCTGCATCTGTCGTACAACCGCTTGTGCACAGAAAAAACTCCCTTTGAGATTCGTATCCAGAACCGTGTCCCAATCCTCCCAGGCAAATTCCACGCTGGGTTTGCGAATATTCAAACCGGCGTTATTTACGAGGATATCGATCTTTCCATACTCCTTTACAGCCGTCTGAACCATATTTTCAATATCATCCTGCGAGCGAACATCAAGCTTAACCGCAAGAGCTTTTCTTCCGAGCGACTCTATTTCTTTTTTGAATTCATTCAGGCTCGACAGATTCCTGCTTGTTATAACCAGATCGGCACCGGCCCGGGCAAGTGCCCTGGCAAAATACTGGCCAAGCCCCCTGCTTGTCCCTGTTACAATCGCCACTTTACCTGATAGATCAAAAAGACGGTTCATTTTAAGTCCCTTCAACTTTACGGCTCCAAAACAATTTTCAGCAGATTCTCTTCAGCTTTCAGCAGTCTGTCGAAGGCAAGCGGCCCATCTTCCAAAGGCATGACATCGCTGATTAACGACTCAACATTGATTTTACCCGAAGCTATCAATTCTATACTCTGGGCAAATTCACCAGAACTGGCATAAGAGCCCGAAACAGTAAGCTCTTTCGATACCAATTCCTGAACATTGAGCTCGACAATCTTTTCCAGGTTACCGACCGCCACAAGATGACCGCCCGTCTTTGTTATAGAAACGGCATCCAAAAAAGTTCGTTCAATTCCGACCGCTTCAAATGCAACATCAACTCCCTTGCCATTAGTTTCTCTACCAACTGTTTCTATAAAATTGTCTCTTTGAGAATTTATCAGTACATCCGCCCCCAACCGGGCCGCAAGGTCGAGCCGGAATTCGTTGATATCCGCCACAATTATTCTACGGGCGCCTTTCATTCTACAGACCTGTAAAATGAAAAGACCGATTGTCCCGGCTCCAACAATAAAAACCATACTGTTACTCGATATTGGTGCTCTGTTGGCGGCGTGCATTCCAATCGAGGCCGGTTCCAAAAGGGCCGACTGGACAAATGACATCTGATCAGGAATCTTGAATACAATCCACCATGGAACCGCAACGAATTCAGCGAAGGCTCCGTGCCTTTTAAAATCTCCTGTCGATACACCTAATACCCGCCTTTTCTCGCAGCGATTATACAAGCCCTTCAGACACGCCCGGCACTTATTACAATATACGGTCGAATCGAAACAGACTCTGTCCCCTTTCATAAAGCCGTTTACATTTTTACCGGTTTTCTCGACCATACCGGCCGCCTCGTGGCCCATTATCAACGGCGGGATTCTCCTGCCGGTCATACCTGTAAAGCCGCGAACATCCGAGCCGCAGATACCGCAGGCCATAACACGAACCAGCACATCATCATCTCCCACAATTGGATCCGGGAAATCCGTATATTCAAAACAGTACGGCTGAGTATAAACCAATGCCTTCAATTCACTCTCCAATCAAGCCAAGTTAAAAGATTTTACATCTTAAATGACGTTTCGCACGAAAAATAAAAAATAAACCAACCGTCGAATAAAGCAGCATATAAACAACAAACCAAATTGTCGAGCTCATAAAATCCATCCGATCAAATCCAATCCAGTGATAAGTATCCAATCTACCTTTGTCGGAAGTAGCCTCCATAATTACTACCGCCTGGACAACAGGATTAGAATCCATATAAGCTTTGACCAATTCTTCACCGTTATGGGTAATTTCAGCAATCAGGGCAAATATCATGGGCAGTATAATCCATATTGTCACCGCCAGAACAAAATTCATAATAACAGCCGTTGTCGTATGTTTAAAGCGTGAACTGAAATAAAGGCCGCTGCAGAATAAAAAAATAACAATCCACATCACCAAAATACTCATCTGAAATATCGCAGCCGGATGTATATAACCGGCGAATGTGAAAATAATAATATGTCCGAACAATAATAACCAGACAGGCAGGCAGCGCCTCAGGCTGCCAACAAACTTGCCGAACAGGATATCCCAATCGCTCAGAGTCGTTGCCAGCAACAGCGGCCAGGATCGAGATTCCTTCTCGGTAGTGACAGTTGTCGCCGGAATAATAATGGTCGAAGATATACCCAATATAAGGTAAACGACAGTATAAAACATATGCGTTTCACTTTCATCCAACATTCCTTCCCTGTCGAAAAACCAATAACTTATAAGCAAGAGAATTATAAGCAAAAATAATGCTATAATCGAAGTAACTTTGCGCCGTCCCAATACAGGAACTTTCATCTCTTTCCAGATGACCGCAGGACCTTTGACTCTTTGCACATTCTCAGCAGGCTTACCGGAATCAGGTTCCGTCTTCACAGATTTTTTTCGAGAACGCCGCCTGCCGGAAGTAACATCAATTTGCCCTGTAGCCTGTCGCAGTGCCACCTTGCGTACCAACCCCATAGACATGAATAAAATCAAAGCCGAACCAAGAAGCATTATGCTGCAGTTTATCTGCCAGTAATAAGCCGATATTCCGGTCAATCCTCCACGAGGCTGAAACGCCATCATAGTATTGATGAACATAATACAGTACGGATTTGGCCCACAAAGCACGGCAGCCAAAGTTTTTTCCGAAATGATTGTTTTTAATTCCAATGTGTTCCATATCATCGCCGCCAATATCGGTATCAGTCCGAAAACGACGCTGATAATCATTGTGGTCATAATCATTACAACGTAAGCCCTGCGATTGAAGATGGAAAAAAACAGGCTCAAAGAGCCGACGAAAATGATCGCACATATTGTAATACACAAACTGGAGATGACATAATTCCAGGGCACACCGCCGAATATACGAACAACAGCAAGCAGCGGCAAACTGATTCCTATAAGCAGAATCAGTTGAAGCAATTTGCTGAAAAGCTTACCCAAAACAATCTGAAAGCTGTTGATTGGAGTGGTCATAAGCAAACCGAGAGTCTTTTTGTATATCTCGTCGCTGATGGAAGTACTGAGAATCGTCACGGCGATAATCTGAGTAGCACAGAACTGGAACCATACGATAAGTATAACAATATTTTGGCCGGCCGATGCCATCCTGGAGATTCGATACAGAGAAGAGCCGCTATATGTAACCTCCTGGAGCCATATCAGGACTATGAACAGAGTTAATACGAACAGATAAATAAAACGCAGCACATAATTTCTTCGCCTACGGCTGGATACACGAAGCTCCTTGTCGAAAATCGGACCGGTCAGCCACGACATGCTCAAAAATCCCCATATATAATTATACAACGCAGCAACCATAATCAATCCCGAAAAATACTAAAAGATTCTGCGGCGGATATTGCTCGAGGCAAATGCAAACGCCACAAAGGCCACAAGCAAGTATACCGCCACAAGAAGAATCAACGCAAGATACGAGACCAGAAATGTCCCTAACCACGCTCCCCAAACGGAACCTGTACTTTGTAAAGGCACAGTTATTTCATGCCAACCGCTTGTAACACCCAAAATAATACCGGCCGCAAAAAGCGGACTGACAATATGAGAAGGACAACAAAGCGGAAGCATAAAACCCAGGAACAGTATCATGTTGACAGTTGATGATATCGAGCCTTGTTTGAAACACGAGCTGAAAAATACACCGACGGATGAAACCAGAAACATACTGCCTGCAACCAGCAGGATTAATGGTAAAATTGCAGTCGGATGAATATACCCGGCTATGCTGAACACTACAACGTGGGCAATAAGGCACAAGAGGAAGAACCAGCCCCGTATACAGCAGCCGAGGATTTTACCAAAGGCAATCTGTTTATTGGTCAGCGGAACAGTAAGCAGAATCGGCCATGTTTGCGCTTCTTTTTCATTAGTGATACTGGTAGCGGCCGAAGAAGATGTTTGAAGCAATCCCAGAAACAAATATACACAAACAAATCCAATATGCACCCAGATTTCATCGAATAATTGTCTATATATAAAAAATGCATATACAACTGTCAGGATCAATCCGACAAATAAAATTCCTGCCGTGGCCTTCAGATTCCACCTGTGGTATATGCTCATCATCTCTTTCCATAAAAGCAGCTGCCCTTTTACACGCCTGACAGGACCGGAGTCTGCTTTCGAAACAATCTTTCGTTTTCCTTTGGCTATTCGACGCTCTTTCCATGTGCCGAATACACCGGCCTGCCCGATCGCCTGCTGCAGGCCGACTTTTCGAACACAAATTGTCGACATGACCAGCAGGAGAATCGAAAAACCAAGCATAATCGCGCAATGCAATCCCCACATTGGCACAGGCATGGCCGCCGAAGCTGAAAGCATACGTTCAGTGGCTGCGCCGAGCGCAATAAAAGGATTAACATAATAGAGATAAGGTATGAATATTGCGACACTCGGATATACTATTTGAATCAATCGAAGGACAATAAAAGGTATGAAATAACAAAGAAAGCAGATTAAAATTGTCTTCATAATGACAGTATGTACCGCACGATTGAATATGGAAAACAGCAGGCTGTTGGAACCTGCAAAAAACGCCGCCGTTAAAGTTATGCAAATACTTGAAAGAACAAAATCCCACGGCACACCGCCAAAAACACGTACTATTGTCAGCAGCGGCAAACTTATAGCAAGAAGCAGAATTAACTGAAGCAGCTTGCTTAAAAACTTGCCTATGACAATCTGAAAACTGCTGACCGGCGTAGTCATAAGCATACCGAGCGTTCGGTGGCGTATCTCATTGTTAATAGACGTACTCAACATGACCACAGAAACAAACTGAATTGCAATGAACTGGAACCAGATAATAGTTGTAACTATATACTTACCGGCTTCCGACATTCTGGACATTTGAACTACATTTGAGCCGGAGCTGCTTCCGTATCGAGCCGTAACAAACCAAATATACGAAATGAAAGTTGTCAGTGACATCAGATAAACAAATCGCAGGGCGTAGTTTCTCTTCCTGCGGCTCGAAACACGCAGCTCTTTTTCGAATATCGGCCCTGCCAGCCAGGATAAGCTGAACAAATCTGCAAAAAAATCCATCAAGTTTACTATCATCATAATCAAAGAAAAATATCAGAAAATATTACGACGGAATCTGCACATGGCGCGCCAGGCAAAAAGCAAGCCGATAACGGTGTAAATCGATGTCGTAATCAACAAGTTGCGAGTCGTTTGCCAGACTCCTGCGCCGCGTCTGCTGTGCGGCCAGCTATAATCGAGAGAAGACAGTTTCACATTTGCATTTGAAACACCGCCATCCCCGTTCATAACAATAGTAGCCTGTGCGGCCGGATTTGCCGATACACACACACCTAAGGCCGTATACAATGTCTCGTTGCGTCTGAAAAATTCCGAGACAAAGCCCAAAAGCACCGGAATCACAAACCATATAATCAATATAAAACCAAAATTGGCCACCACGGCAGATGTTGTACGCTGAAAACATGAGCTGAAATATATACCGACACCGGTGAGAAAAACTATCAGTCCCGAAACTATCAGGAACACGTGAACTATCGCAATCGGATGAATATATCCCACTACAACAAAGACTATAACGTGGGCTGTTAGAAGAATCCAGACCGGAGAACATCTGCGAAACACACCCACTGCTTTGCCGACAAGAATGTACAAATCATCCATCGAAGTTGCCAGCAGAATCGGCCAGGCGCGTGATTCCTTCTCCGAAGTAATACAGGTTGCGGAAAGAACCATATTGAAAATCGAGCCGATAATGACAAACATCACGACATACGAAGTATGAGTAAAATCGTCATCGAGGTTTCTCTGATGTATACAAACACCGTATGTTATAAAAAGAGCGACAACAGCAATAAAGAAACCGATGATGCTGTTTCTCCCTTCGCCGCCCTGAATCATCGGCACCCTGAGCTCTTTCCAGAGGACAGGAGAGCCTGTAACCGGCCTGACCAGGCCCGTTTGTTCCAGTGATTGCCCATTTTCGACTGAAGTATTATTAAGTCTCGGTTTTATATGCTCCGGCTGTCCCGTCGCCTGACGAAGTGCCACCCTTCGCACTACCTGAACGGACCTTACTATTAATAAAGCCGAAGCTATCAGCATGAACACACAATGAATGGGCCAGTAGAAGAAAAGCGTTGCAAGCTGCGCGGCCGGAGACAACGCCAGCGTGCTGTTGGCAATCATCGCCGCGAAAGGATTCAAATGCAGAAAGACAACCGTCAGGATGGAAAATAAAGGCGATGAAGTTCTGAAAGCAGACACCCTTCTGAGCCGCACCGGTACAAACATCACGGATGCAAGCATTGGTATAAAAAAGAACAGGACGCCGATGGTAATAACCGTCTTGATAATAACCACGTATGCCCGGCGATTGCCTATTGAAAAGTACAGGCTAAGCGCCCCGTCAAAGATAACTGCCGTTAGTGTGATACAAAGACTGGATAGGATGTAATTCCAGGGCACTCCGCCGAAGATTCGAACTATAGCCAGCATAGGCAGACTAATCGCCAGTAGCAGGATGAGCTGGAAAAGTTTGCTGAATAGTTTTCCCATCACAATCTGGAAGCTGCTGATTGGTGTTGTCATTAGCACGCCCAGGGTGCGGTTGTAGATTTCATCGCTTATCGAAGTGCTGAGCATTATAATAGAGACCAACTGGGTGGTGAAGAACTGAAACATCAGTATGGTAGTGACAATCGTTTTCCCCGCAACGGCCATTCGAGACTTCTGAAATGCCGTAGTACCCTGGTATTTGACCTCGCTAATCCATGTAATAGCGATAAAAAAAGTCATCAGAATTACATACACGAACCGCAGTACGTAATTCCTTCTGTGCCGGCTGGAAACGCGAAGCTCCTTGTCGAACAAAGGCCCGGTAAGCCAGCTTAAACTCAGAAAATGTAAAACCTTTTTAAGAAAAACAAATTTCATCGATTACCACAGAATCATCAAAAAATATCACAACGCAACCGCCGTACTGAACACCACGCAAGATATATACCTATTCCGCCAAAAATCATCCTATTTACAATTTGCACTATATAAAATAACCAAGTAACACCACCGATCATCCTGCTGATGAATAAACCGAAAAAAAGACTAAATACAATCCCGAGAATAAATTCCAATATCAAATATGAAGCGATTGTTACTGCAATTGCCGCTGTTGCATTTTTAAAACGTACTCCGAAATATGAACCCATCCCAACCATTAATAACATCGAACTTATCAAGCCTATAATCATGAAAAGGAAGGCATAAACCATATAAAACCCAAAACGACTTATACCAACACGAACAACCATAAAAATAAAGGTAAGGATAAGGTACAACATCAATAAAGGTATGTTCCGTCGAATTGCAGCTATCATTTTACCTCGAATGATGTCTTTGTCTTCAAGTGTTGTTACTAATAGTATCGGCCATGTGCGGGCATCTTTTTCTCCTGCGATACTACCTGCCGTTGCAATTGCCATCCTAAGCATAACGATTATGTATATACCTGATCTAAGGTAAGAGGAAATAACTATAGTAACTTGCGAAAATGCAAAAACAGCCGCTAATATAGATACACAAATTAATATAATTCCAATTTTAATATCAGTTCCACTACACCCGAAGAAGCCTTTACGCATCTCCTTCCAGATAATTGGCGAACCTTTAATGTGTTTAATCGGACTGTCACGATAAATCTTAACTTTAGATTTCCCGCCCGATCTACCGAATGCTTCATACAGGGCCGCTCTTCGCACCCGCCAGACAGCTAAAACCAGCAAGAAAATTGATGCACCCAACATAATCAGACAATGTAACGGCCATGAGAAAAATCCGGGAGTATTTCCCGATGTCATCATCGTTTGGGTAGTCTCCGCCATCGCCCAGAACGGATTTATCATGGCAAATACTATATTAGTGGCCTGCTGGCTAAACAGCCCTCCCTTGGCCGCCATAAAGATAAATATTCCGGGAATGGCACCGAAAACCAGCATGTATCCAATAATAGTCATCAGAATGACAGTATAGTCCTGACGGTAAGTCGTGGATAGCAACAAGCTCAACGTGCCTGCAAATACAGCGGCCGTCAGTGTAATGCATATACTCGCAACGATGAAATCCCACGGTACGCCACCGAATACACGGATGATTGTCAGCAGCGGCAGGCTTATCCCCAATAAAATAAACAATTGCAGCAGCTTGCTCAGGAGCTTGCCCGCTACTATTTGAAAACAGCTTATCGGCGTCGTCATCAACACCGACAGTGTGCCGGAACGAATCTCATCACTGATTGATGAACTGAGCATCACTATTGCAATAAGCTGGGCGGCGATAAACTGAAACCAGATCATAGACATGATTATCCGCTCACCGGCCTGCGATAATCTCGAAGCATGATAAACCGCGCTTGTTGCCCCGCCCGACCGTACGATAGAAAACCATACAAACAACAGGTAAATACCGAACAACATTACATAGCCGAATCGAAGCAGGTAGTTCCTAAACCTGCGGCTTGAGACTCGCAGCTCCTTATCGAATATGGGTCCGGTCAAACGGACCGGATTGAATAAATCCCAAGAGTGGCTCACTAATCCCGTAGTCATAAGATTACAAATTCATCCGCCACCGGAAGCGGCGGTCTAAATATGTGTTCATTTATGTTTAGTGAACGATGCCTTTGGTCAACTGCAGGAAGGCATCATCGAGTTTCAGCCGCTCAGGCTGGATGGAGATAATATCTATATCTCCATTGACCAGCGTCCTTGCTATGATACCGTCGCCGCTCTGGCCCTCGTGAAAGGTTATGGAGATAAAATCGCCGAGCATTTGAACCTGATTTATCTGAGGCAGGGCCGTCAGCAATTCCACGGCTTTTCCCTGGTTACCGGCAACCTTCACACGAACCTTACTCTGGACACCAAGCCTCTGGTGAATCTCATCCAGTGTGCCGCTGAAAACCAATTGTCCGTGTTCGATAATACCAACGTTATCACAAACCTCCTCAAGCTCGCTGAGAATGTGGCTGGATATCATAATGGTTTTGCCCATGCGTTTGAGCTCGCGCAACAGCTCTCTGATTTCGATTCTGGCACGAGGGTCAAGCCCGCTGGCAGGCTCGTCCAGTATCAGTACTTTCGGGTCGTGGATAAGTACACGGGCCAGGCCCAGACGTTGCTGCATACCACGCGAAAGACTGTCGACTGCGGCACTTCGTTTGGATTGCAGGTCGGTCAATTCGAGAACACCTTCGACTATGGACTCTCTCTTCTTGCGTTCTATACCAAAAGCGGCCGCGAAAAACTCCAGGTACTCGAACACTTTCAAATCGTCATAGACACCCATAAAATCGGGCATGTAACCGACCAGCCTTCGAACCTTCTTTCCATTTCTGGCGACATCCAGACCGTCTACGAAGGCCTTGCCCCGGGTTGGCTCAAGAAGAGTAACCAAAATTCGCATGGTAGTGGTCTTACCGGCGCCGTTGGGGCCGATGAAACCGAATATGTCACCGGCCTTAACGTTCAGATTCAAATCGGAAACGGCTGTGACATTGCCATAGTTTTTAGTTAGATGCTGTGTTTCAATCATTTTTTATTTCCTCTTTCTGTTACTTCGGAAAAACAACAAGCCTCGCCAATTGTATATGGTCATAACTGCACGAACGCCCCTTGACGGCAAACGACACGGGGGCATTATCATATTGAACACAAACAACCGCAGCCCCGCGGGCCAGGTATGCATTCATCGCCTGTGTGCGTTGCAGGCAGCCCTGTGCAAAAAAAGCATCTTCGTTTTGAAATACAGTCGAATAATTACTCCCCTGGCGGTTATACTCCTGATAATGCCCAACTGTACGACTGCTCCAGTTATCTACATTTCTCAATCGGTTTCGAAACTCTTTGTTTTCGCGCGCCGGGACCGAGTTGAAACTGATACCGCGATAATTATTCAGCAGAGCATAACCGGACATAATAGGCGTATCCGACATATTCGTGATTTTTACAACAAGTTCATCCCCATCCTGTTCGACTTCGGCGGAAAAAGGTAATCTCTCAAGCGGCGACTCGTTCAACAAACACTGGACTGTCCATATATTTACCGGCAGAGAGTACGGAAGGTTGCCGCCATCGTGCTGAACACAATATATCCTCCTACCCGAAATCTCACGATTATTCGACCATAAATATTCCCGCGTCGGGGCGATGCCTGACC
>CAZKYP010000117.1:0-7030 GCA_964556885.1 uncultured Pirellulales bacterium
AGTAAACACCAATTCCCACCATGCTTACCAGATAAACAATCACAATTGTGTAATCCAGAATTGTCATTTCTCATCTCCAATTCAATAACATTTTGAGCTTCATGAGAAAAAATAGAATTTCTTTGCTTATTAGTTTTGCTTGGTTAAAATTTGATCCAATTGCTTTTTTAGTAAATCTGCCTCGGGAAATCTGGGATTTACTTCATATAAAATATTCAAAATACTTTTTGCTTTACTGTATTGTGAATTCAATGCATATGCACCACTTAAATTATAAAGTAGTTGAGGATCGTTATTACTCAAACTGTATGCTTTTTCAAGATAAGGAATTGCTTCCTTGACCTGATTATCCTGTAACAAGATTTGGCCTATCCATTTATTCGCAAACATCGTTTGGTCAAGTTTTATGGATTTAAATAAAATCGGTAGGGCAGAATTCAGATGACCAGACTTAATCAGCCGGTCAGCTGCTCTCAGAAAAGGAGAATTATTAAGCGGCGTCAAGTACATAAGAGCCCGATATTCTTTAAATGCTTTGTCATATTCATTATTTTTTTCATAATATTCTGCTAATTCAACATGCCCTTGTTCAAGGGTAAAGCTGTTGTCTGTCCAAATTTCAAGTGCTAATTTCTCGACATCAGTATTCGGAGTAAAGACCGATAAAAAATTATTGATTCCTGACTTAGGTTTGAAAGGCCACCCGCTTTTCAAAATACGAATCCGCATATCACCGTAAACACTATCAAGTTCTGTTAATCCCCATTCATTTCTAAAACCATCTGAACTCATTATTTTACGCTCATCCCAGTTCTCAGAAATTAAATGGTATCTTCTCATCGTCTCAAAAAAACAATCGGCCATGAGAAAGTAACCCTTAATATTCGGATGTAGATGCTCAAGCATCAAATTTTCACCAACCAAATTATGCGGGGACGCATTCTCAAAGTAATGCTGCATCGGGACCAAAAACATGCCATATTCCTGGCAGACTTCCCTAATGATATCATTAAATTCCTCTGAAGCCCGAAAACGGAGCGCATCTAAATCTTTAGCAAGGTAGTAGTCTGATTTTGCCTGTTCAAACAGATGCTGCTTTTCTAAACTCATCGCATTTTGAAAAATCTCGCTTGCTGGTGGAAATTTGTTGGTTTTTTTGGAAACAAAAGGAGCTTGATTCTTAATATTTGAGACCAAATCACTAATCAACACAGGTACGTTTGCTCTTTTTGCTTTACCTAAAATTTCCCGAAGATTTTCTTTAAATTGATTTTTACTTAATTCGTAAATTGGACTCCCAAACGGTATGTTCTGATCGGAAACCATCCTTTCCATTAAAGTAGCATTTGAAACAATCTCAGAAGTATGGCTATTTACACTAGAAACTGTATGGCGCAATGCATTGATCATATTACGCAGGAGTCGAAAGGTCCTAAACCGATTTAACTTTAAATAGAATTTTACTATCCCACGGTTTTTCCCAAAAGATTCCGCTGAAGCCACACCTAAAGCTCCATAAAATTCATTATGACCAGCATAAATCAAAATTGCATCAGGATTGTTGCGTAAAACTTCATCAATAAAATCCAAGATTGTATACGAATTAATAGCTGTAATAGCAGTATTTATTACCTCTATATATTTATCGGGAAAAACATCGGACAACCTTTGATTCAATATTCTTGAAAACATAATATTTTCGCCAAACGGGTAACCAGCTGCTGTTGATCCACCCAAAACAAATATTCTATACCCATTATCAGGTTTTTTCTTTAAAAATAAATCATTTCTCGGTGTTGGTGCTTCAGATTGCTGAGAAAAGTATCGACGTGCAACTAGCGGATTACACTTTTTGTATTTAGCATAATCATCGGTTGCGCTGACAAATAAATCTAGATTTCCTCCATATCCAAAAATGCGCAAGGCAATTTCGAAAAAGACAAAGAAAAATAGCGGAAGCAGCAATGTAAAAAATCTGAAAAACTTCTTTTTGGTGGACTCAAGTTCCTTAATCTCAGAACTTAATTTTTTTTTTACAGATTCAGGATTTACTGATTGAGTTTTAGAAATTTTTCCACTTGTTTTTTTTCGATTATTTTTCATTGCTAAGAATTTTGACACAATAAAGTGTTTATTATAAAGTGTAAAAACGGACAAAGAAAAAATTCTTGATCATTTTATTGAGATTTATTGTGACCAATTATACCGATTAAATACCCAAAAATATTGCTTATAATGGATAGAAAACCTAAGAAATTAATGTCAGCTGATAAGTAAAAATAAATCTTATATTACCAGAACAGGAAATCCACTAACTGAGGATTTCCTGTTCCAAGGACTAGAAAACATCACTCTAAAGAGACTTACCAGAAAATAGCTATTTCATTAACAGCATCTTCATTGTCTTGGTGTAATTATCAGTAGTCAGGCGGCAGAAATAGAATCCACTTGCCACGGCACGACCTTTACTATCAATACCATTCCAGTTTACAATGTGCTGACCAGCACGAGTTTTGCCATTAATAAGAGTTGTCACCTTCTGTCCAAGAGCATTATAGATCTCCAATTTGACATCCATAGCGTTGGGCAATGAAAATTTAATTGTGGTAACAGGATTAAATGGATTTGGATAATTTCTTTCTAAACGTGGCGTCTGGGTAACTTGAACCGGGCTTTCGTTTTCTATACCAACAATGCCAAGATCAAAATTCCATCTCGAGTAGAACAATGGATTAATTGACCCAAATTGAGAAAAAATAGTGATTTCTTCAGGATCAGGAATTCCCGGATTCTGAACGACAATATTCTCAATATGGTTATTACCAAAACCGCCACGACCACCTTCGTTATCACCGCCATAAATACCAAACTTAAAGACCTGGCCGACAATATCACCACTGTCAGGACCCGAGTAAAACCAGGTTGTAGTGTAAACGGAGTCATCTGCTGTTACATCTCCTCCAGTCGCGCCGTCATCCCACATCTTTTTACCAGGAGCATTTCTCAGTTCCGAACCCCAGGTTGTCCAGCCATCAGTCGCCAAACCATTCATGTATACTCCCCAGGTGGTAAAAATTGAATCTAACTGTGCTGGTCCAACATTAAGTGATCCCTGGATATCAATTAGAGTATCACCATCAAGTAAAATCTGATAATATGGTGGGCGAAGGTCTACTTCCCAGTAGACAGTCACATTTTTGGACAGTACAGAAACATTCTGGAATCGCGGCTGGCGATGATTATCCACATCACTGCTGACCGTATCATTAGCAACTACGGGTTGAGTTGGTAATGGAGAGGCAATGAGTAACTTTCTCTTCTCAGCCTTCGAGGCAGGGATTGGATTAGGATCAGAAAAATCATAAAAGAGTTCTCTGTATTCAACTCCATTAGAAATTATATAATAGTTATACTGTAATTCCTTACCAAGTTCTACATTTTTAGCTGTATCTTCAACCGAATAAATATTTCCGAAAGGTCCTTCCTTAATCAAAGTTGCCCTTTCAATTATGGCTGTACCATTGTCACCCCATTGGACAAACAAGGTGTCGTCGCCAGGGGTAAACCCATTCTCACTTATGGCTCTGGTAAGGTCAGCTCTAAATTGGACCATCACTGAATCTTCACCGGTCGCTCCTAAATAAGGAATATCATTCCACCACTTCCAATGTATGGTGGTATCTGCCTTGTTTGCCGGCACATTAAATGTTCTGTCAGAAATACTCTCCCATTCAATTACCGGAGTCAGAGTATTTTTGTTAACACTGACAAATTTATAAGGAATAGACTGGCCGACAGTAATTGAATCATTTGGAATTCTTAATCGTCCGGAATAGAATTTAGTGACATCATATCCAAACTGCCCACTGGTGGTGGTTTCCATGGTAAGAGCCCCCAGTGTGCTATCACCATTCCAGGTTAAATCTCCCCAGGCTCCGGGCCAGGTTCCACCTTTTACCATCATGGTTTGAGTGGCAGGGTCAAAAGCTGAAAATGCCTGGACATTTACCCGGAAATAAACATCAAAAGAATCCGTTGGTACATAGGGTGGGTCAAAGGGATTTGCACTCCCAACAATTCTGAAATAATGCAGGGGAAGAACAGTATCCGCCGTCCCGATAGTCAATTGAAGATCAGAACCTTCTTCCCATCCATTTCCAGTACCATCTCCAGTGGCATTGGCAAAGAACTTATACGCGGTAGAGCTATTCGTTGGAAATGCTAGGGTGACTTCCCAATAGTCGCCACCAATATTCACCATCTGTCCGCCGGTATCATTTCCCCAGGTAAGGGGAGCGGTACCACCTCGGACCTGGACAACAGCATTTGGTCCAATAGTGTCGGGGACAGTCGCCGTGTTTACCCGAAACGTAACATTTACCGTTTGGGCAGACAGGAAACTAACGGCCAGCAATATCAATAATGCTGACCATACTACAGTAGATTTCTTCATTATACAACCTCCATTTTTTGATTGGTTTTCATTATTGTTTATTCATCTATTAATTTACAGATTCTATTTAAAAAGTAATTCCAAAGCCCAGTGTATGTATTTCCTGTAATAGCCCGTAATCATTATAAGCGTAATCCACATTTATTTTTCCTAGACCCGGAACAAAATATTTAAAGCCTACACCCGCTGCTATTCCTTCTTCAGTATCTTGTCTAAACAAAGATTTATATCCTGCACGCATAAAAAAGATTTGATTCCAGTTAAGCTCACCACCTACATTTACTATTGTTGAATTATCACTTGGTATTACTGCATCGGTCGAAAGTAATAAAGCGGTCTCACCCAATTTTATGACATCCATCGATGCACCGACCCGATAGAATAAAGGCAAGGGCCAGCTTTCTGTTTTAAGCTCAGAAGTGATGGTTGGATTGTTACCCAGGTTATTGGGGTCCTGATCATATGGATGAAGTAAATCTTTTCCGTCCATTTTCATATCGGTGCCAAAATTAGAGATACTAACGCCAAGACGCATTCCATTAAACCTGGTGATATATAACAATCCAATATCAATAGCATAGCCGCTGGCCGATTCATTGTAAATTTTTTGCTGAATATACTTTACCGAACCTCCAATGGAAAATCGATCGGTCAAATTTCTTGCATAGGTAAGAGCTGCATATAAGTCTTGAGCACTCCAGCGTTGTCCATTTCCTTCCGGATTTTGAACCGTGGTGACATCTTCCTCGCCATAATCCAAAATGGCAAGGTTAATTCCAAAAGCGTTAATCCCATCTAGGTTCAATACCACTGCACCCCAATTATAATTTGTCTCTACAAACCAGGAAGTATGAGTAAAGCTCAGCTGACTGCTTCCAATTCGGGACACAGCTCCTGGATTCCAGTAAAGGGAAGATGCATCTCTGGCCATTGAAACGTATGCCCCACCCATGGCTGTAGCTGCGGTCCCGATATTAATTCCCAGAAAAGGTGCCGCAGATGTTCCTACCTTATCCTGACTAAATAGAAACATGGGAATACTCATAAAGAGAATAACAATAAGTGCTAAAGTTTTATAAGAATGACCCATATTCATACCTCAGTATTTATCAATTATTTTATAACTGCAAGTTTACCACGCTTCGTTCCGGATGGAGAATCAACCACATAAAAGTATACACCGTAAGCAATATCTAAATTTTCTTTTGTCTTTAAATTCCAGATAATCGTGCCATTAAATATCGGATTATTATCTTCCAGTGTGACCACATGCTCTCCCCGGGCAGTGAAAATATATATTTTTGAATTTTGCGGCAAACCCGAGAAGTAAATCCGACGTTCACCGCGACCACTTGTAACATTAGGTGGTAACGGTGGTTCGAACTCATGGGAAACGATATAGGGATTCGGATACACATTAATATTATCAATTTCTTCCTTTTCTAAACCAGCATCAATTTCCGGTAATTCGGTTTTAAGATTAAATTTATCAAACCTATTAAATGGAAATTTAACCTTGAGAGACAGAACTTCTCCGCCCGTGTAATTATAGGTATAGGTTGGATCACTCCGTTTTAACAATACTTCCCAACCAAATATAGTATAATTACCTTGAGGATCTTTTTCCAGGAAGAAAATAGGTTCTAAGGGATCCGGATATAAATTATGATTTCTATCATCATGAATAAATTCAACATTGTAATTATTTGAAGTATTAACAATTTCAAATTTTCGCGGCTCAGGATTTACACCTACGCTCTGGAAATAAGCAGAGGTTGTATCCACAACCTGATCGGAAATTCTTATTTCATAATTTGCCGGAGTCAAAACCGGTTGCAATATCCCAAAGGGAGGACCAAAATTTACCGGCTCAAATACCAGTAAAAATGAATACAGTATGTTACTATTGTTCCAACCAGATGCAGTCGTATCCAATTCGCTTTTCCATTTATTATTGAAATTTAAAGTGACACCATCAAATATATCTGTATCAAGGATAGGTTCAATCCAGGGACTTCCCTGCATGTATGGGCTAAAATAGACTGGATTGTATTGATAAGAGATAATGTACATTTGTTTGGTGAGAGAGCCTGATGTTGTTCCCCTGATTCGGCCTCGAGTAACATCTACCTCATAATTGGAAGAGTCAACAATATTTCCGAAACCATCCCTTACCATGATACTTGATGGGTCAAGATTCGTTCGTTCGAGATCTACATAATTAGTATCCTGAGCGACAAATTCTTCAGTATATTCGAACAAATCTTTTACTCCATAATAAGTGGTAATCGCCTCCAGCTCTGCGGGATCAGTATAGTCAAAATTTGGTTCCCCGAGAGTTGGTTTACCATCACCCTCACCCTCATCACCCGTATTTGCAATTCCATCTTTTCCCACATCATTAGCAAGCGTCCAGTTTCCATTATTATCAATGCCATCGTTTGAAGTGTCCCAAAAATAAACTTCATAATCGTGACCGGTCAAAGCAGTCGGATCAAGAATATCATAGGAAACATTACCAAATCCTTCACCAACTGAATGTTCAAGATCGGCAGTTTTAGATGGACTGACATAACC
>CAZKYP010000117.1:7130-10425 GCA_964556885.1 uncultured Pirellulales bacterium
CCTTGTAAGGTTTGATATAGATCATAGGGTGCATAAAACCAGCCGGAAATTCCATCTTTCAAATCAAATTGTTTTAAAGCTGAATAGGAGACAACAGTTCCCGCAGAATTCGTAACAACTCGAACATCATTAAAATTGGGATCCGTTGCACGATAAATCTTGTATCCTTCAAAATCAAACTCTCGCAAGACCGGATCGAAAGATTTTTCTGCTGCTCTATTCCAGTAAAGAGTAACTTGATTGTCACCGGCCACTGCTTTTAAAGTAGGTTTTTCAGGAGCGATAGGAAATCGATAATCCGCATTATATATATCACGCACTGTCTCAAGTTTTTTAATCAATTCGTCTACCGTAAATCCATAAATTAGGGCAAGGGAAAGTCTTTCAGTTTGACCCGGAGTTAATGGGAAGTATCCTGTACCATAGAGAAAATCTCCATCTTCACCTCGAGTGGGTTTGCCATTCACGATAGAAGAAGGTACTTCAAAAAATCCCGGCCGAAGGCGTTCTCTCATATCGTCATCTTCAGCCAAAGGTATTTGATTTGCCGGTGCAAAATATTGAAAACTAGAAAGCCCAATTTGATCGGATTCGGATTTATCGAGTGCATCAAAATTTGGCTCTCCGGGTGTCGGGATGCCATCATTCTCCCCTTCATCCCCTGTGCCAGGTTTCCCATCCGCACCCACATCATCAATCAGATTACCATCTTCATCTCTAAGCTCTTCACCAGTAATGGGATTTCTACTCCAGTCACCATCATTATCCAAACCATCATCTCTTCTTTCATCCAGCATTAAATCGCTTAATCCAATATTATTGATATAATCAACATGGTGAACCGGATTTAATAAATCGAAGAGTACCTGCCCGGTAGAAGTTTTTCTTACCTGCCGATAATGTAAAAAATAGTTTTCATCAATTAATCCGTCCAGGTCATTATCCTTGCCATCCAAAGCATTCGGATTAATTTCCTCCACCCCTTGGACTAAAACTCTATTACCTTCAACAACACGGGTTACACCAGAGACAATCCTAAAAGTATCACCCAGGGAAACTACCGTTGTTTCAGGTGTTGTGAGGGTATGAACAGTGCGTACATATTTAACAATTTCTTTTCCAAATGGATTAAAGCCTTGAACTTTCTCAATCGTAACGAACTTATTACGAAAACCCGGATTTGGACTCGGATTGGTGGTAAACGTTTCTTCGACAAAATCATTCTCAGTAAACAGGGGTGCAGTAGGTGTCAATCCGGGAGAGTCGGCGTCATTATCATTATCAATACCATCGAAAGGATTACCCGGGCTTTCTAAAAATGCATAACCGACAATACCGACAGCACCTTGCCAAAATGGATTTCTGGAATTATCATTTGGATAATCTCCGGTATAAGTCAAATCTTCATTTACATCAAAAAAGGAATAATCATCGTCATACTCCTGAGGTGCATCATCTGCCCCGGTGACACCAACATAGGTACCAACTAACATTCCAAAAACAGTACGCGGGTATGTAAATTCTCCATTATTTCTAATATTATATAACCAAAAAATATTGTCCTGGGCAAGAATCTGCTGCCATTGTAATCCTCTTACTTTTACATCCAAACCCAAGCCATGTCGATTAGGATTATTAGGAAGTGGTAAAAATTGGATGCCACCGTCATTTTCTGAAGGAGTACTATATTCATTGTCATTATTATCGTCCATCACGAAATAGGTTTCCAGATCGGCATTAAAAACATCACGACCAAAAAAACCATTCCACGATCCTGCCCATCCATCCGGATTATAACGCGGGTCCGATGGATCCTGAATATCAGGCCAGAAAGGGGGCCAGGTGTCCTTGTTAGAACTTATAGCAGGACTATTTCCGGATTCATTGAAATAACCACTTACTGGTTCAAATGCCTGACGCACACCACTTTGTGATTCATCCCTGTTTAGAGCTGGTCTTGCCGCAGCACAATCGATAATCCAGAAAAAAGTTGTATCCCGATTTGTAGCAACTACTTTTCCGGTAACCTCAGCGCCGACCAGAGGGCTAACATCACCAATATAACCATTTGTATCATAAATCCATGCACCTCTTGGCCCTCTGTTGGAAGGCTGGCCAATAACACCCCAGTTACCGAAGACAGTTTTAACCTGATTACCATTTAAAATCCCACTTCGCCGATACTGCCGGCCACTATTCTGTGCCGACAGAATACCTGCAAGGATAAAAAAGGCTATAATTGTTAAGGAAAAACATCTGCTAAAAGTCATTTTTTAACCTCTGAGATAAGATTAAGTCAAAGCTTAGAAATTGAACATTAATCCAAATTCAATTCGACGCGGTTCTGAGTAATGCGTCATATCAACGTACCATTCATCTATAGTATTTACATATTGATCCGGATTAAGTCTTCTGTTTCTTTCAAGATCTGTGGTGAAACCAGCCCTTCCTGTATCATTATAAACATTCACCTCATTTAGTGTATCAAATAGATTTAAAACTCTTAAAAACAGGGTCAGCTTTTGATCCATGATAATCCAGTCTTTGAACAGTCTCATATCTACATTCCAAAAAGTTGGTTTCGATTGACTGTTTTCTCTTATGGTGGCGACATCTGCACCTTGCCGTGGAGTATAGGGTTGCCCACTACCCAAATTTCCAATAAAACTGACTCCCCAACTTTCTCTATTGTAACCTAAGGTTGCATTTAAAGTATGACGTTGATCCCAACCAAGTGGCGCTAATTGAACTTCTGGAAGAGATCCACCAGCGAGGGCGTTTCGTGCCTGATTAGGATCTGAAGCAGTACCTTTTGCAATTTGATAGGTATAGTCGAGTGTATAATTTACACCTAATCTATATCGATTTTTTATAGAGATAATAAAACCTTTAACGAATCCAAAATCACTGTTTACCAAGCGACTATAGGTGTCACCACTGATCAATTCGATTTCCTCAGAACGGGTTCCGGCAAGATCACGTATGTCACGGAAAAACATAGTAATGTCAATTGCCAGATCTGCCCCGAGTTGTTGTTGGACTCCAATTTCTCCTGAAATTGTCTGTTCCGGCTTTAAATCAGCATTTCCGATTATACCTAAATTCCCCTCCACATCTCCTGTTTCAAGTTTGAATTGGGGATTACGATAAAGAAGTTCATAATTAGGTATCTGGAAAAAATGACCATAGGAAAAATGAATAACGCCGGTCGCCGTAATAGGAAACGAGGCACCTAACCTAGGGCTTATCTGGGTTTTATTGCTGGCATCTTTATACCAATATTGTTGTCTCTCAG
>CAZKYP010000118.1:0-10286 GCA_964556885.1 uncultured Pirellulales bacterium
TCCAGCTCCCGCTGAATAAAAGACTGTGCTCCGATTGAAAGCCGGTTTACTCCCGCTTTGCATAACTCATCGAGAAGAATCTCATCCGCCTGGCCGGGATTAATTTCGACTGTAAATTCTTCATCCGCCGGGCATCGCAGCTTCAGCAGGCTAATCAATTTGAGCAGAAGTTCTCGTGGAAGCAAACTCGGGCTTCCGCCGCCGAGGTAGATGGTTTTTATGCTATCTCCCAATGTATACTTCTCCATCTCCACAACCATTGCATTAACAATAGCGCCTGCATCGTATTTGATAATAGGCTCGGAGTAAAAATTGCAGTAACGGCACTTTTTCCGGCAAAATGGAACATGAACGTATAAACCTATACTTTCCGAAATAGATTTTAAATTATAATTATCCGACATTTCCCTGACCTGCGAGCGTAATTTCTAAAACTAACTGATGAAGTCTACCAGAAAACATACGGGCACAAAAGTATTATACAGGTTATATGAAAGATGCATTTTTATACCCCCCGGATATTGAATCCTTTGAAAGTAGGAGAAAACAGCATTTACCAGTCAATCTGCTCTAATTCCCTGGTTTTTTTGTGATTCGTCATGTCTGATGTTAAGGCCGTTATGGTTATATAGCCTTCTTCGAGCGAAGTAGTATCGTTGGGAGTTCCATCCACGACATGGACATCTCCGGCAAGCAGATATTCGGTTTGCTCCAACTTGTTTGTCTGTTTTATATAATATTCCCGGAATCCTGTGCTCGACTGAGGCACAATTCTGACGCCTTTTGGCCGTCCTTTTGACAGATGCGGTATGTTAATATTTATGACGCTGCCGACCTGCACAGGCATAAGTTTTTTCAGGATATCCACGCAGTATGTTGCGGCCGTTCCGAAATCCATCTGTTCTTCGAATGAAAGGCTCATCGCCACTGAAGGAATTTTCAGGAAAGCTCCTTCCATCGCCGCAGCAACGGTTCCGGAATAGTAAACGTTTATGCCTGCGTTCGCTCCGTTGTTTATTCCTGAAACAAGCAGATCTATCGGCCCCGAGGTAAGCTGCATGACCGCAAGCTTGACACAATCAGCGGGAGATCCATGAACACTAAAACCTGTAAATTGCCCATTGATGTTGACTTTGTTGCATATTAACGGCCTGTTGAATGTGACGCTGTGGCTTGCACCCGAGCGGCTGTCGGCCGGTGCGACAACCGTAACTTCGCCAATCTTTATAAGTTCCGTGTAAATTGCAGCCAGGCCGGGAGCAAAAATTCCATCGTCGTTTGTTAATAATATCTTCATAAACCGCCATACTATGTTTCTTAATATCGTACCGTCAGTTAAATCGAATCGGTATGGTAATTGACTGAGTGGATTATGTCAATTGACAGCTTCAGGATGAACCATATAATGCCCGATTATGGATAAAATTAATCAAAACGAGATAATAATGACCAGAGATGAGGTCAGGGCGTTCGATTCTTACGCAATAAATACTCTCGGTATACCAGGTGTGGTCCTGATGGAGAACGCGGGTCGAACCTGTGCCGAGACAATTATACAAGAACTCAGGAATATTGCTTCTCCAAAGGTCTGTATATTTTGCGGGACCGGCAACAACGGCGGAGACGGATATGTCATTGCAAGGCACCTGTTGAACAATAAGTTCGAGGTCACCGTCATAGTATGCGGTGATAAAAACAAAATAAAGGGCGATGCAAAAACAAATCTTGATATTTTGGAACGGATGGGCGAGTCGATTGAATATATCAATTTGCTCGAAGACAATATCGATGAGCGTACTGCAATTTTAATGAACGGCGCTTATATGATTGTCGACGCCTTATTTGGCACGGGACTTAGCGGCTGCTTACGAGACGAACACATACATCTGATTGAAAATATAAACAAAGCCAAATGTCCCATTCTGGCAGTGGATATTCCATCTGGTATGGACTGTGATACGGGAGAGTCTCTCGGAGTGGTCGTTAAAGCGGATTATACCGTGACTTTTGTCGCCATGAAAAAAGGCTTCAAAAACGCAAATTCAATCCGGTACGCCGGTAAAGTTGTTGTTGCCTCTATAGGCATTGTGCCCGATTAGGTTAAAAGGCACCAGCCTGAGATGACTGCGTCTCGTAACCGATGAATCGGAGGAAGCGGTCATATCTGAATATGGGAATCCACAATGACTGTGCCCGCTCATATATATCATTGTATCTATCGAGATCTCGTACTGCCTCCTCATATTTAACCATCGCTCTCGGATCGATTTCAAGCTCTTCCATAGAAGGTTTCATCGGAGTCTCAGGCTGATTACCGAGCACAACATAATCAGTGTCGATGGTAAGATTGTCCGCAACAGTCCCTCCCCATTTTTCTATCAGTGACTGGATCTTATCGCTTGCGTTGAAATCAATTTTACCGTCCTTGTTCAGATCAAAATCACCGGCAATAACGAATATATTTTCTTCGTTGCTGTCCCAGATAAGATTGGCAACAAGATCGCCTACGAGAATGGGTTTTTTAATATCCGAACGTGTAATACGGGCCGCTGAATAGTCTTTCTCTACATCAAATACTTCAACCTCAGCTTTTCCCTTTCCGTCCGGCAGAATAGATGATCCTCTGTCATAGACAGCAAAAGTCAAACCCTGATATACATGATTATTACTGCCGATATTAAGATGGACCACTTTAGCCATATCATTTATCAGTATTATCTGGCCATCAGGTATGTACGCAGATTCGTTGGGATCCGGTGCGGGTTTTACACTCATAAACTGCTTCTGGGCAATCATCATTTTCTTTGTAACATCTTTCAGCTCATCCTGAGTTTTCAGCAATTCGGCTCTCATGGATTCCAGGTTGCCATCCGCGTCATCGAGCTTAACCGCCAGTGCCCGTACCTGCTCATCGGTACTTTGTCTTAATGTAACCTTGAGCTGATTGTAATCGGCGACTGCATCATCTACTAATTTCTGCAACCTTTCTTTGTCAGCCATTGACTGTTGTTCTTTTTCGGCATGTGCCTGGTCGGCTTCTTTAAATCTTTGCTGCAAATCAGCTAACAGACTCAGGGTGTTAGCCTCAGAATCTATTGTTTTTTTGAGTACTGAAACCAACTCCGTAACAATTTGGGTCAGTCCTTTAGTATTGGGATCTTCTATTCTAATATATTGCTGGGCCAGTTGTTTGGCCTTCGCAGCCTCTTCTATAGCATTGCCGATTTTGACCTCTGCAGAGGTCGGTTCCGGCACACCACCTTTAATAAGAACTGTCGACTGATCCAGATAATCTACCGTTGTACCGATCCAGCTTTTATCACCGGGCTTTGTGCCGACTATATTTCCTACATTCTGCTGTTCCCGGCTGCTGGCGAAATTATTCAATTCATTTTGCAGGTCGATCCCGTTGGTCCTGCTTTCCTCGGCCTTGACATAGTAGACGACCGCTATAGTCGTAGTAGCGATAAAAAGTCCGACAAAAATGATCAAAGTATAGAGCATAGCATTGCTTTGCTTTCTCCTGCGTGGCGGCATAATTAAAACTCCTCAGAAATATATACAAATCACCCATCAACAACCTTATAGACACTATATTATCGCTTGAAAACGGCTTTAAGTCAACAAAAAAAGCGATAGATAAGGCTTTTTAACTGTTTTAAACGATTATCAGCCTGTTTACGCCGTTCAAAATTCTCAAAACCTCTCCAAAAGGTCCGGTAGCTTGCTGATTTCCTGTATCGTATATTGTGCGGTGGACCCTGCCCGCTCAGAAGATAATCGGTGCATACCCGCGGGCCGGATAAGACGGATTGTGCCGATACCGAGACTGTTAGGGGCGATAAAATCCTTGATTTCGTTATCTGCGACATACACGGCGTTTTCAGGACTTATCTTTAACTCCAGAATTATTTTCTCGAAGCCGGTCGGCGATGGTTTCCAACATTCTCTGCCAAGCTGTTCCGTGTAAATTATACTTTCAAAAAATTTCTCTATTTTTAACGCCTCAACTTTTAGTCGCTGGGCCGGCATAAAACCGTCCGTCAGTAAAGCGAGCTTATATTTCTCAGCTAATATACACAGAACATCTCGGCTGTCCTCAGGAATTATTATGTCTGGAATGTGATTTCGATACAAATTTACAAGCTTCTGGATGAATTTCTCGTCATAAGGTATTTTCAGCTCATCGAATGCGGCATTGAATGTTCTCGTGCGATTTCCGGCCTCAAACTGACCAAATATACAATCGAATATACGCCCGGCGGCGGGGGCCTTGGGCATTTTACTCAGAAATTCGGCTACAGCCTGAAAACCACTCTTGCAATACTCGATTTCGTCATAAAGTGTGTCGTCTAAATCAAATATAACGGCCGATATCATAGTTTATCTCATGAAACGTGAAAATATACCCGATTAGCTATGCAGTATGCCATAATTCGTATATAATTTTACGCATTGCAGGCTTTTATGTCGATGTTTTAATTAGCGAAAAATCACTGGTAAATCGATTCTTTTTAAGGATTTCAGGATTCGGAAAGGCTTTATAGCGATGAAATTCCTGCAAATAATGCGTCCTCTTCACTGGACCAAGAACACATTTGTGTTTGCGGCCCTGATATTCGGAAGGCAGCTTTTCAATCTCCAGGCTGTCGGCAGGGCGATAGGTGGTTTTTTCTGCTTTTGCCTGGCCGCATCAGCCATTTATATCTTCAACGACATAATCGACCGCAATACAGACCGCCTTCATCCCGAAAAATGTAAAAGGCCCATCGCGACCGGCAGTATAGGTGTCAGCTCCGCCCTTATTTTATCTGTTTTGTGTAGCATAATAGCGACAGCAGGTGCTTTTTTTCTTTCCTGGAATTTTGCTATTATCATCCTGACATACATAGGTTTGATGATTTTATATTCGCTCATATTGAAAAAAATGATGATTCTTGACTGCGTGGTCATATCAATCGGTTTTTGCCTGCGTGCTGTCGCCGGGGCGGTTGTAGTGGGAGTATTTATCTCGCCCTGGCTGGTAATCTGCACATTTACACTGTGTCTGTTTCTGGCCTTCAGCAAACGCCGCAGCGAAACAGCCCTGCTGCAGGAAAACAGTGAATCTTTCCGAGTCACTTTATCCGAATACACACCGGAATTGCTGGCCCACATGCTTGATGTAACAAGCGGTCTGTCAATCGTATGCTTTCTTCTATACGCCAGAGACCCCGAGACAATTCAGAGATTCGGAACCGGCAACCTTATCTTTACAACGCCGCTGGTTCTGTACTGCATCTTCCGTTTTAGTGCTTTAATACAAAAGGGCAAATTTTCTGGGCCGGTACAGTTGATTATTGCCGATTTACCATTTCAAATCGGACTACTCTCATGGCTGATATTATGTGTTATAATAATTTATACCGATAAGCTCGGCATTTACTCTGGAACTACATAAACATTGTTAATCGATAAAAGATAGAACTGAACATGACTGAACAGAGATTACAAAAGGTGTTGGCAAAGGCAGGTATCGATTCTCGCAGAAATTGTGAAGAGCTGATTCTGAGTGGGGCGGTCAATGTAAATGGAAAGGTCGTTAATAAGCTGCCGGTTTTCGTCGATCCTGAAAAAGATTCCATAACGGTAAACGGCCGGGAAATTCGACCCGAACGCAAGGTATATTTCCTTCTCAATAAACCAAAAGGTGTAATTTGTACCAACAGTGACCCGGAGGGCAGAAAAAAAGCGATCGACCTTGTCCCCGTATCAGAGCGTATCTTTTGTGTTGGCAGACTCGATGCCGACACTACGGGAATAATAATTCTTACTAACGACAGCGAGCTGGCAAACAGATTAACGCATCCGAAGTATGAGTTGGCCAAGACATATATCGTCGAGATTAAAGGCCGGATCGACACCGGGCAAACGGACAAATTGAAAAAAGGTATCTGGCTGGCCGAGGGCAAAACCGGCGGATCATCGGTAAAGATATTAAAACGGGGTAATCGCGAATCCCTGATAGAGGTCACCATTCGACAGGGACTTAACCGGCAAATCCGCAGGATGCTGGCAAGAGTCGGCCTGCCGGTAAAATCACTTAAAAGGACACGAATAGGAAAAATCGACTCGAAAGGTCTCGGTGTCGGCAGGTTTAGGACTCTGACGAAGGCTGAAATAGCAGCTTTGAGAAAAACCGCAACCGCTTCAATGATATAAATCCAACAAAAGAGAGTTAAATAAATGGCATCCAAAGGACGAAAAAGAAAACCATTTCAACGTACAACAAAAAGCACAAAACAAATCCGGCCCAAACAATCTTCCATAACAAAGGAAAAAAACACTGAGACCCCTCGCAAACCGATAACCGGCCCGCGTCTGTGGATATTTCGAATTATTGCAGTGACTGTAATTCCCGTTCTGCTTCTGTTGCTTCTGGAGATTACCCTGCGAGCGGCCGGATACGGGTATAATACCGAAATTGCCGTCAAACATAAAATCAACAATATCGATTCATATTTCTGCAATATCAAATTCGCATGGCGATTCTTTCCACCTACCATCGCCAGGACAGCCAATCCATTCGTATTTCCCGTTAAAAAGTCAGAGCAGACCTACCGGATATTCGTAATGGGAGCATCCGCTGCGGCCGGTACGCCCGAAGGCTCGTTTAGTTTAGGTCGCCAGCTACAGGTTATGCTGAAAAAAACATATCCACAAGTCAATTTCGAAATCATCACTACCGCGATGCCGGCGATAAACTCTCACGCGGTCCTGCAAATTGCTGAAGATTGCTCGAAATATCAAAGTGACATGTTCATCGTATATCTCGGCAACAACGAAGTAGTCGGCCCGTATGGAGCAGGGACCGTCTTTACGCCGCTTAGCTCAAATATTTCCCTCATACGCTTGGGAATCGCACTCAAGGCCACGAGGATCGGCCAGCTTATAACCAACCTGTCCGGCCTTTTCGGCGGTGACAATGCCCCGAAGGTCTGGCTGGGTCTCAAAATGTTCCTCGACAAACAGGTACGAGTAAATGACGAGAGCCTGCAAATCGTCTATAAACATTTCCAGAGAAATCTTGAGGATATTCGTGACATAGCCGCCGGGAAAGGAATCAAAATCATCTTCTGTACGGTCCCCGTAAACCTGAAAGACTGCCCTCCGTTCGCGTCACTGCACAGGCCGAATCTGAAAGACACCGAGAAACAAGCATGGGACGAACTGTACCAGCAGGGAACCGAACTTGAGGCGGCGGGAAATTATGCCGGTGCTTTGGAACGTTATCTGAAAGCCGCTGAAATTGACAGTTGCTTCGCTGATTTGGAGTTCCGGCTGGGACACTGTTATTGGACCGTGGGTGAATACGATAATGCCAGGGAAAGATACATTATGGCTCGCGAGCTTGACACACTTCGTTTTCGCGCCGACAATCAAATCAACGAGATTATCCGCCGCATAGCCGGTGACATGACCGGCGAAGGTGTCCATCTTGTGGATGCTGTCAAATTATTCGATGCAAACAGCCCTCATGAAATCCCGGGCCGGGAGCTGTTCTATGAGCACGTCCACATTAACTTTTCGGGCACATACCTGCTGGCAGGAGCCATTTTCGAGCAGGTCGAACAAATACTGCCCGAAAGGATACAAAACCTGAGAGCCGCAGGGCAACTCCCGCCGACCGAATCCGAATGTGCCCGGCTTCTGGCATATACGGCATGGGACTGTTACACAATCGCGGATAAAGTCCTGAACGACTTTATAAAACAGCCGCCGTTCACCAACCAGCTTTACCACGAACAGCAGGTCAGCCGGATGGAACAGGACCTTACAGCCTTACGGGACGGAATGACATCTGAAGTTTTCAAAGAATCCCTGATCCGGTATCAGCAGGCAATCCAGCAGAATCCGACCGACTGGTGGCTGCACTTCAAATACGGCGGCCTCCTGAACGACATGGAAAACTACAAAGCCGCCGCTGACGAATACCGGCTGGTGCTAAAATACATACCTGATCATTACGAAGCATTCGCCAAATTGGGGCTTGTATGCGGCAAACTTGGAGACCTGAATGCGGCCGTTCAAAATAACCTGGAGGCTGTACGAGTCTACCCCGGTTTTTCCGAGGCCCAATTCAATTTAGGTTTAGCCTACCATCTTAAGGGAGATCTCGACAAGGCAATCGAACATTATTCCCTGTCGATTCAATATATGCCTGAGCAGTCACAGGCGTATATGAATAAGGGATTAATACTATTCCAGCAGGGCAAACAGGACCAGGCAATCCAGGTATATCGAGACGGCATCGCGGCCAGACCCGGCGACCTGGACTTGCATTACAACCTGGGCATTATACTAAGCGAGCAAGGCAATAAAGCCGAGGCAATAAAAGAATTACAAGCCGCTCTTCAGATAGACCCCAATTCCATAAAGACCCAAAAAGTACTAAAAGCCGTCATGGCAGGCAATTAAAAGAATTGCAGATATGCCCAAGGCGAAAAAAGCATCCGGAAGAACGGCAAACATACCTAATAAATCAGTATCAACATCATAGCTGCATCTTTGCGCTTTGGCTCTCTGATTTCGATTGTTTAATTGCCTGCGGTTTCTCAATCCAGCTCTGCTGAACGCCACCAGTTATGATGGTGCTTTTCCATATCCACGAGGGATGGGAAAGGATAGTAAAGCATGCCTGTCTGATCACCAACAAAGAAACCGTTTTTCACACATCGGTATAGAACATGTTCGTGCTGAATACGGTTAATGGTCTTTGTCGATTTGCCTTTAGTGTTAAGCTCGATCAGGCAATCTCTTATATGCTCTATGTTATTGTAGGGCAGATTCGCAGAATCTCCATTCAAAGGCTCATCTGCCAGGTCAGCTAAATCCATTTCCGCAAAGCAAATTCTGGGCACCGCCACGGTTATCTCCGGGTTCGTGATAAAATTGTTGAACTCTTTTGCATTCATGCGGCTCGCTATCAGCGGATGAATCGGGCAAAGCTCCTGGTAAAGGTGATACTGACCTTCATACTCCCTGGGGGGTTCGGATTGCTGCAATGATAATCCCCGGCCATCACGTGTTACCAGCCAGAGGTCTCCTATCACGTTCAAAGGGACATGCTCCAATACACGGTATGTTGAGACATAAACCGAATGTTTCGGTTGGCCATCTTCATGTTGCATGCACGATTTACTTGCCTTTTCCAGATTGAAGTAATCGCTCTTGACGCCGCTTTTCAGTTCGAAATACATGGCCTGTTCTCTGGCTCGCTTTTTGGTTCCTGTAGCCAGATACGCTCCGAACTCGCTCGGGCCAAGCATTGACATGACCAAAGATTCCGGAAATAGAAGAAGATAAAGGTGAGTCTCCATTCTGCAGCTCCTTAATGTTGAAATTCCAATTTAATTTAATTTCTGATGTTTCCTTGTACTAAACTTTCGTTAATCCAAGATAACATCTCCAATATCAACTGCAAATAAAAAACTCCGGTGCACTTAATAACTTATTTTACCGGATACGGAGTCCTGAGTCCCGATTCATCGGGATCGAAGGATTGGCTTTGTTTTGTCAAATTCTGTATTCTCCGTAAGGAGTCCATAGGACTGTCTCCTGTCGTGTCGCGGGCATCCGTGTCGCGGGCATCTTGCCCGCGTTTCGAGGGCGAGTCTGTCCTGAGCAGAGCCGAAGGGACGCCCTCGAAAGGTGTGTCAGCCTCATTTCCAAAATAACATGCAGCGGCCCCCGCCTCAAGGCGTCCCTCAGGGAAAGCCGCAGCGCTCTGTTGAGTATAGCCGAAGGATTGGCTTCCCTTGGGGATAAATTGTTTTTTCACATTTTAACCGGCACAGAGGGCCAGAGGTCCAGAGGCACAGAGATAATGTAAAATGACTATGTGCCTTTGTGCCTTTGAATCTCATTTATCTATTTTCCTTCTCAATCCCCGCACTACGCATCACCCAATAGCAATACAAATCAATTGGGTTCCCTTGGGGATAAATTGTTTTTCGATAATACATGGCTGGTCAGAAGCTCATGTTCCCTTTTCTCGAAATCACTCAGCTCATATTCATCCTCAGGGAACATGTCCTTGCCGTAAGGCATCCCTTTGGGGAGAGCAATGCCTGCGGTGAGCGTAGTCGAACCGTCGAAGGATTGGGTTTGTTTTGTCAAATGCTCATTTTCTTTGTCATCTTGAGCGAAGCGCAGCGGAGTCGAAAGATCTGGCCGAGATTGGGTTTGTTTTTCCAAATGCGTGGCAGCCTCATTCTCAATAAACCGTGTGGCAGCCCCAAGCTGTG
>CAZKYP010000119.1:0-10203 GCA_964556885.1 uncultured Pirellulales bacterium
CCATCTCCGGCGTCATCGTATAGGGCACGTTCATGGGCAGAAATGCGATATCGATGTTTTTCAGCGATTTCATCTCCGGCGTGTTTTCAGTGTCACCGGCCACGTACACCCTTTTATCACCGAAGGTAATTATATAACCGTTGCCTTCGCCCTTTGGATGGTAGGGAATATTGCCCGAGCGTGTATGGACGATATTGTATGCCGGAATCGCATCGATTTTCAGGCCCAGGTCCCTGAATGTCTGCCCATCGCCGTTGTTCATGATAATCCCGTCGGTAATTCTATCGGCACAGGATTCGGGCAAGACGATTCTTGTCTGCTCTGTACGAATCTTATCGATTGCCCCCGGATCAAGGTGGTCGCCGTGGCCGTGCGTGATTAAAATGAGATCAGCTTTCGGCATATCGGCATAGTCGGTTTCCATATCAACCGGGTCCACGTGAACCGTCCTGCCGTTGAAGATAAACATCAGTGTCCCGTGTCCGATGAAGCTGATTTTCAAATCGGCGCTGTCGGTCGTAATGACATCCTGCTCGAATCTGGGCTTCACGTCGGCGGCCGCTGTCTTTTCTTCGAGCTCACTCAGTCCGAAGCCTTCCGCGGTTACGATATGCTCGCGGTTCGTCAGAACCAGCCAGGGGAGTGATTTGGCTCCCCAGTCGAAGCGGCTTTTTCCCATCTGAGCGAATGTCTTGCCGACCGGCAAGGAAATTTCGTTTTCCTTTACCCATTCGCTCAACTCCTTTTCGTCGATGTCGGATACGTGGATGGCTACTGCTTCAACATCGCCGTCCCTGAGCTGCTGCTGCCTTTCGTTCAACCGCTTCAGGCAAAAACGAGAAGGTCTCTCATTCATATCGAACAGGCATACCAAAATCATCTTATCAATCGTTTCGACGGGAAGCTCGATATTTTGGTTTTTCAAGTCGGGCAGGGGCCTTCCTGCAAGCGAAGGCGTCGGTATGGAAACCGGAATTTCACAAATTGCAATCGGCTCGTACTCGTACCTGTAGACCTGCTTGGCGCCTTTGACATTCATTTTAATCGCATACAACGATGTTCTCGCCGTAATAAAGAGCGTGCTTTTGTCGCTGCCGCCGAAGGCGACATTGCTCGGTCTTTCCGGCACCTCAATGCTTTGTATCTTTCGGCCGTCTTTGTTATAGACGGCGACGACATCCGTTGTCAGATAGATATTTCCCTGGTTGTCGATTGTCATCCCGTCGGAGCCTTCCGGTGCAAAAAGTTTTTTATCTGCGAGTGTACCGTCTTCGTTTATTGTATAAATAAATGTTTTGTTGTCACCGGCGTCCGCAACGTAAAGTGTCTTGCCGTCCGGAGTGCCTATCAAACCGTTCGGCCTGACCATATCGTCGATTACACGAGTGACCTTTTTCTTGTCGGGTGAGAGGTAATAAACATGTTCGCCATCCTGCTCCATACCGTCCCTGTTGCCGTACCGCGGGTCGGTAAAGTAGATACCTCTTTTCATGTCGAGCCATAAGTCGTTGAGACTGTTGAAAGGTTTGTCATTGTACTTGTCGGCAAGCACCGTAACCTCGCCGTTTGGGTCGAAGGAAACCAGCCGCCGTCCGCCTCCCTGACATGCTATCAGACTACTGTATCTTTCGAAATATAAACCGTTGGCGCCGCCGGAATTCTCAAGAAACGTCGACAATCTCGGCTCGCACGGATCAACCGACCATTTATGGATTCGATTATTGGGAATATCTGTAAAGAAAATATTTCCTTCCGCATCTGCGGCGGGGCCTTCGGTGAATCCGAATCCGCCCGCGAGTTTTTCAATCTTCGCTCCCGGCGCGATAATAGATTCCGTTTGCGCACTGCATACAACAGTCATTAATATTACAAGAGACGCGGTCAAAGCATATTTACCACTAAGCATATAATTCTCCTTATATTTTATTTGATATAGCAGAATGTCAATCCACCCATTCATTATAATCTATCGGCGGACGAATTCCACCCTCGGTTTGTGTAATCTTTTCTTCAATCTCATCCGGCCTAAACGATGTGTTCATTAAACACATACAATTTCCTGAAATTATCATCAGTTTGGATACGGATATTTTCCTCTAACAGCATCTTCAGCTCCACTCCGTTTTGACGAATGAACTTTATAAATACGGAATTACTACGAAGAAAATCTATATAGGTTCGGAGCAATTTTAGCATCCGACCGGATGTTGTTAAAAACGAGCGGTTTTTTATGGATATTACCGAACGCCTTTGACACGCATCTGCAGGGCGTAGAGCGAATCGCTGGCGGTGATAAAGAGTGTGTGCCCGTCTTTACCGCCGAAGCAGACGTTGGCCGTCCATCGCTCGTCAATCGGAACCTGCTCTATCTGTTCGCCCCTGGAATTGAACACGGTGACGCCCCGGCCGGTCAGATAGATATTGCCCTCGTTGTCGATGGTCATGCCGTCGGAACCCATCGAGCAGAAGAGCTTCTTTCCGGAAAGAGTTCCGTCGGCATTGATGTTGTACCTGTATGTCTTTCTGTCGCCTATGTCGGCGATATAAAGGTATTTCCCGTCCGGCGTACCGACGATGCCGTTTGGCTGTTTCAGGTCCTCGGTGACGCGGACAAGCTGTTGCCGGTCGGGCGATAGATAATATACGTGCTGGCCGTCCTGCTCGATCGGGCCGCGGGTCCAGTATGACCTCCTGTACATAGGATCGCTGAAATATATAGCCCCGTTCGATGCGATCCACAGGTCGTTCGGCCCGTTCAGCAGCTTACCGTTGAAATTCCTGACAAGTGTAGTATGTTCCCCGTTTTGATTTATTATCCACAGTTCGTTGTTCTGGTCGGCGCACGCATAGAGGTTGTCGAATTTGTCGAAGAACAAACCGTTCGATCTGCCTGCGTTATCAAGAAAAACGCTCAATTTGCCGTCAATGGACCATTTGTATATCTTGTTATTAGGCTGGTCGGTAAAGAAGACGTTTCCGTCCGCATCAACGGCGGGACCCTCGGTAAATCCGAAACCGTCGGCCAACAGCATGACTTTTGCTCCGGACGTGAGGATACCTGTTGCATTGTCGACGCCGCCCGAAACAGCTATTAATTCTATGCCTTCGTTTTTGCCCAGATTGCGGGAATATTGCTTGTCCTTCGGATTGTTCCAGTGCTCGAACACGCCGAGGCTCGGCAGCCTCCTGACGCTTTCCGAGTGGTCGGGGTCGTAGATTGTCCCGGAAGGGGGATTGTCCGCCATCGCCGCTTCCTTCAAATAATCGTCCACGCCCGGTATATCGGCGTACCTGCTCTTCTCGGCCTGTAATATATCAAGAGCTACTGAATCTATGGCGACCGGGTCCTGCGAGACAAACAGGCTCGACGTCCAGTCCCCGTTGAATGGTTCGGTTCTAAACTTGTTTGGGATTGTTTCGAAAGAGTTTAAGCTGCCGTAAAGCCCATCGATCAGGTGCAGAATGGTTTTACCGCCGATATGGGCATGTCCCATCAGGTCCACAAGATTCCGGTACTGGCCGCTTTCCCTGGCAGAAACGCCTGTGTCCAGGTTGTAGTAACCATTTTCGACCGGCACGCGAATCAGCGAGCTTAAATGGTTCATGGCGCATAGTGTGACACCGGACAATTGATGTGCTTTAAGGTTGGCGACGTTGATAAGATACTCGGCCTCTACGTATGAGCGGGGGACGTAATCCTGTTTGAAGCCTCTGGGTCTGCTGCTCCAGTACACCCCGACGGATGACGGCGTCATTTTGGTGCGGCCGAACCGGCCTTTGCGGTCGAGATAACGGACGTTCGGGAATTCTTTATGCAGCATGTCATAGTATTCGTTGGCAAAATAAGCAAGACTGTCACCGACCGATATGTCGGTCTGCCTGACTCCTGCGGTTTGTGTAAGCTGCCTTAGCAGGGCGATTATCATCTGCGGTGATGTGTTCATATAATCCTGCATGGCATCGAGATTGTATGTGCGTTCGTTTACTCCGCCGCTTGTATAAACAAAGCCGGTAAAGTTGACTTTGATGCAGATTTTCTCTCTCGATTTATATCCCGTATTACCTTTGCCGTGAGTTTTATTGTGATAGCGGAAGATGGCGTCCCATGCGGCTGCGTCGGTGGATTCGCCCGTCAGGATGCGAATTGAATCAGAGAGCATCGCGTCGCAGACCACCTGATTCGTATGCTCGGGCTGCCACCAGTAGCCGCGGCCGGGGCCGTCCCAGTTGGTTGAATTGGGATCGTACACCCAAACAACCCGGCCGGGATAGATACCCTTTCCTTCTCCTACGGGCCTGTTGGCCGTCCGTTGCTGGGCCAGGCCAGGTTCCTGAATGGTATTACTTGAAAGTCCCCACAAGATCCCAATGCTGATGATTGTACGTATTAAACCGGTGAAACTGTGATTTCCTGTGAAATTCGGTTTAGCTTTTCGGTTGTTGGTTTTCGTATATATGTCATATTTAATAAATCGCATTATTTTAACTCCATAAATTCAACTGAAGTTTCGGTATGGAAGATATGAGCGGTTAAAAGTATATTATCATTATAGCATTCGGTCTTGTTGATCCTTTTTATCTGGAATATTTCGCGAGTTATTTTTATTCCTGTAGCTTTGCAGATACTTTTCCAGTTTTCTGAGCACAAGCAATGCAAAAATGGCAATGCAGGTTGACACGGCAGCCAACTGATAGAATTGTGCACCGCAGGCCATTCCGATGCTTGCGACAAGCCAGATAGTTGCGGCGGTTGTCAGGCCATGCACGCCGCCCCTGTCCTGAATGATTGCGCCTGCGCCAAGGAAACCTACACCTGTAACGATTTGTGCGGCTATTCTCGTGACCGAGTCTTCGGTTGTCCCGGTGGCCATTTCCCTTGAGATTATCGTAAAGACGGTTGCACCGAGGCATATAAGCAGGTTTGTCCGCAAACCGGCGGATTTGCCGCTAAGCTCCCTTTCCAGCCCGATGGCCGCACCGAGAAAAGTAGCCAATGTTATACTGAGCAGATCATACGTTGGAAGCATAACTTTATCTTTCTATAAGGGTCTCTTCGACCTGCATACCGAAGTGCCGTCCGGCCTTTTCGATATGCCCTAAGACTTTGTCGCCGCGCTTGAGAGTCGTAACGGAGACCGCTTTACCTCTGGGATCGACCAGTCGAATCGTCTCGGCATTTTGCAGGACGAGACTTATCGGCGTACCTTCGGCCGCAGCTTCGATTAGCATCATCGGTCTTTTCTCTATCTTGTTCCTGCCGAGATATGCCGTCTGGCTGTTGCCGTGAAAATCAACCAGCATGACTTCGTCGCCGGCCTTCAGGTCCGCCAGGTATTTTGTTTTACCCCCGGGTGTTAATATGTATGCGTGGACCGCACCGGCGTTAACGCGGAAGGGCCGGGACGCCACATAAGGATTGTCTATCGATTCGGAATGGACCAGGAAAAATCCGGATGCTGTATTGCCCACGAGCATGCCTTCACCAAGTATCATTTGTGTGCAGGTGTCGAGACAGGCCCTGTCGCCCATGCCCAATTGTCTTATACCGGTTACTTCAACGGTTGTGAGAGTGACTTTCTTGCTTATTCCGTAAACGATTTCTGCTGTTTTCTTGATCTGATTGACGTCTTTTGTATTGAGTACGACACCATCCACTCCTTTTTCGAGTATTTCCACCATGAGCTTTGCCTGCTCGCTGTTTTCGACCTGTACCATGATATTTTTACCGCGGCGGGCCAGCAGGTTTTCTATCGGTATAATAGTCCAGTCGAGCATTTTCAGGACTGCGATTTTTTCGGTCGGCACTGATGCTGCTTTGTCCTCATCGGCCTTGTCGGCTATATCGATGAATTCGACATCCTTACCGGGCCTGATATCGCCGTTCTTTTCGACGGTCTTGATTTTGCCGAACTGACGCACGGTGTCACTTTTATCGTCCGGCAGTACTACTGCCTCGGCCCCGCTTTCCAGGGCAGCAATCGCAAGACCCTTGTCGTATGGAATAACGTTTACCCAGAATTTTTTCATAGATATTTTACCTGAGTTGTCTTTTTATATCCGTCCCATATTTTTGTGTATTATCAATTCCGTATTTTGGTTGAGAGCGTCATGTTAATTAATCCGGTTTTCCAATAAGATTAAACGCGAACAAATCCTTACTGTCAATATCTTTAAAGAACGTCGTCATATATGGCCTATTACTGCAAATAAATTCAGGTTATTCGATTTTTTGTACATTTGAGACTGACTGTTTCGGGTGACAATTGTCATGTGAAACCGGCTTGGTTTTTTATGCTCTTTTAAGCGGATTCGACTATGAATACTCCGTCGAATCTTTCGTAAGTCCAGTAAATAAAAAGCCTTATAAAATCCGATTAAAGGAGACTTATTACCTGCGATTTGGATGATTATTTTATAAAAAAATATTTGCTTTTTATTTGGGTTTACAGTAATATTACTCACTTGTTCATTCAGTTCTAACGTTAACCAGGAAATAAATTTGGAAAAGACATTTTTTAGGAGGCATGTAATGAAACAGATGGAAACAGGTAAAAAGAGCGGCAAATATATTTTTATTATAGGACTGATCTTGCTGGTGCAGACCTCGTTTGTCTTTGCCGCCGAGGACATTGTCGGTAACTGGCAAATCACAATGGATTTCAACGGCCGTCAGATGATGGCGACGCTGACCATCACCAAAAGCGAAGATGGCACTCTTGCCGGTAAGTGGGGCTCAGGCGATCTTTCGAATGTAAAATTCGAAGACGGCAAGCTCACCTTCCAGCGCACAACGAGAATGCGAGACGAAGACATGACATCGGACTTCTCGGGCACTCTGAAGGACGGCACAATCACCGGGACAATGTCGAATGATTTCGCAGACATGGACGTCAAAGCAGTCCGTAAGAAACCCAAATGTCCCGCGCTTGGCCAGTGGGATTTCAAATTTAGTGTCGGCGATATGGATATAGAAGCAAAACTGATAGTATCCCAGACGAAGGAAGGCAAGCTCGAAGGTAAGTGGACCGAGACTATCGGCGAACATTCAGTCTCAGATGTTAAGTTCGAGGACGGGAAACTTACTTTTACTCGCAAGAGTAAGATCGAAGATATGGAATTTGAGTCGACTTATGAAGGAACTGTCAAAGGAGACGAGCTTGTCGGGACATTGAAAAGCGAAATGGGCGACATACAGATTAACGGCAAACGCTTCGGCACGGCTCTAATCGGGACATGGGAGCTTACAACCACTTCCGATTTCGGTACCCGTACAAGCATGCTGGTGGTAGATCCTGATATGACGGGAACATACGAGACCTTCGGCGGGGAAGTCCCAGTCAAGGACCTCAAGCTCGACGGCGACCAGGTGACTTTCGGCATCGAAATGGGATTCGGCGACAGGACATTCAAGATGGATTTCAAAGGCAAAATGGAAGACAAGACCATCAAGGGCCAGATGACCTCCGACAGAGGTACAGATGAGGTGAGTGGTAAGAAGGTTGAGAAGAAAGCTCCGGCTCCGGAAGCTGCTCCCGCACCTGCAAATTAAGAAAAAATGAAGTTAGACTCAAGGGCGGGCAATTTGCCCGTCCTTTTTTTATATACGTTTTCTCGGGATTCAGGATTTGAGGGTTTGCATTGCCTGTTCAACCGTGGCGTTATTGTGAACCATTTTACTAAGCGCCTGGACCATTTTGGTCGGTGTTTTATGCTGGAAGGCGTTTCGACCTATCGACAGGCCCGCCGCTCCGGCTTTTAAGGCGCCTTCAGCCATTTTGAATATTTCCTCGTCACTGTCCATTTTAGGCCCGCCTGCGATAACCACCGGAACAGGACAGCCGTCGACAACCTCGGCGAAACTCTCGGGGTGTCCTGTATAAACTACCTTGACAATGTCGGCGCCCAATTCGGCCCCGACTCTGGCGGCGAGTTTGACGTTATTGAGATCGTATTCGCTTTTAATCTTCGCCCCGCGGGTATACATCATCGCGATCAGCGGCATCTGCCACTCAAAGCATCGTTCACTGATGAAACCTAATTGTCGCAGCATTTCTTTGTCGGTTTCGGCGCCTAAGTTGATGTGGATGGAAACGGCATCGGCACCGAGCTTGATTGCCTCTTCGACCGTGCAGACAAGCTCCTTCGCATTCGGGTCGGGACTAACCGAGGTGCCGCCGGAAAGATGTATTATCAGCCCGACGTCCTTGCCGGTTCCCCGGTGTCCGGCCCGGACGATACCTTTGTGCATGAGGATGGCGTTGGCTCCGCCGGCCACGATTTTGCTGATGGTTTCACGCATATCAGCCAGCCCATCGATAGGGCCTACCGTAACACCGTGGTCCATCGGGATTATGACCGTCCTGTGCGAATTGCGGTCGATTATCCTTTCGAGTCTTATCTTTTTACCTATCATTTTCTCATCTCCGGTATTTGGGTCGTTTCAAGAGCAGTAAGGTAATCCCACCTTACATTTTTATAAAAATCTACCCGAAACCACCCCAAAAAGCAAGCACAAACTTACAATTCGATACGAGCATGTTTCCATAAGATATACGAAAATATGTAGCCTTGACATAATATTAACGAGTTGATATTGTGAAACCAAAGTTGAACTCATACAATGAAATAACGTGAATTATGTGTTTTAGTTGTGTGCTAATATGACAGCAAAACAGTTTTACGACTGGCAGACATCCGGCGGAACCGATGACGTGATGAGACTTGTCAACTGCCTCGAAAGGGCTGATGTTGCATGGTGCGCCATCGGCGGCGTTGCAGTAAACCACTGGGCCGAACAACCTATGGTAACACAGGATGTGGATTTTGTCGTTGCCGCCGAATCAATCGAACGCGTCGTTTCGCTGCTCGAGGAAGCAGGATTCCGCAGTGAAAGATTCGATTGGTCCATCAATTTCAAAGGACGTTCGGCCGTCAGCATTCAACTAAGCACGGAGGACTTCTATCGGGATTTTCCATCAAGGGCCGTCGCGGCCGATGTACACGGCATTCTTATGAGAGTTGCTTCATTGGAGGATACTCTCAGAGGCAAGATGAAAGCCTGGTCCGAACCCGAACGAAGACAGAGCAAGCGGCTCAAAGACCTTGCCGATATAGCCCGCCTGATTGAGGCGCATCCACGTCTATGGGATATGCTAACCGACGATTTAAAACAGCAGGTACAATCCCCGGGAAAATCATAATACGATTGATTCACAATCTGCTAATCTTCGTTTGGCAGGCGCATCTTCTCGTAGAACTCAGCGTACTTGTCCTTGTCGTCCGTCTGGCGATAGGCAATCGCCGAGCGGGGATGTTCGTTCAATATGCCGGTGATAAAATACGGTATGATGTAACCCCACTCGATCTCGCTACGCATGGGCATCATGTAATCCTGTATAACCTTTAGGACGGGTGTAAGGTTGAATTTCGGATTTTTCAGGAAACCCATCAGCAGTTCGAGGCAGCAATTGCCCGGCCCCCGGCCGATGCCGTACAGCGAGCCGTCCAGGTAATTGGCGTTGTGAATAATGCCCTCGATGGTATTGGAAAAAGCAAGCTGCTGGTTGTTATGACAATGAACTCCTATGGTCTTGCCGGGCAGGTGCTTTTGATAAAGCTTGACCATGTATTCGATCTGCTCGCAGTACAGGGCGCCGAAGCTGTCTACTACATACACCACGTCGACGGGGGCTTTTGCGAGCTGGTCGAGTGCTTCGACAAGGTCCGGCTCAAGCTCCGTTGAGATTGCCATGATGTTGCAGGTCGTCTCGTAGCCGAGGTCGTGACATTTGTTTATCAGCTCAATTGCGCTGTCGATATATTTGACGTATGTAGCCGCACGAATCATATCGACCGGACTCTCATCGGCAGGGGCGAATACCTGTTCTTTGACGCGGTATGAGTCGACCATAATACTGATTTTCATATCCGATTCGATGCCGTCGATGATTTCCCGGATCTTCTCGTCGTCGCAGTATTTCCACGCCCCGAAATCCTTCGGCGGATAAAGTTCCCTGCTGGAGCGATAACCGAATTCCATATAGTCCACACCGCCCTTGGAAAGGGCCAGATAAACCGCCCGAACGAAATCGTCGGTGAAGTAGTGGTTATTAATAAGTCCGCCGTCTCTTATTGTGCAATCGAGCACCTTGATTTGTTCTCTGTACATGTTCCTACCTTAAATAGAATCTCTCTGAAGTTTTT
>CAZKYP010000120.1:0-10191 GCA_964556885.1 uncultured Pirellulales bacterium
AAAAAACAAAGCCAATTTCGGACTGAAAGATGGCAGCGTATTTAACACTGAATCAGAAGTGGTTGTTGAAGTGCTCGGGCTTGCCGTCGTCGCTGTCGTAGGACTTTGAGTCCGCCGTCTCGGCGCTTATTTGTATCCGTTCGATATGCTCTGCCTTTTTCGTATTGCTGTCGACGGTTACTAATATCCCGTTCATTCTGACATCGCCGGTCGCTATCTCGAACGGGAACGGCATCTGGGTCCTGAACGATTTCAGAACACTATCGACGCTTCGACCGAGGACCGAATCGTGCGCGCCGGTCATGCCTATGTCGGTGATGTAAGCGGTACCTTTGGGCATTATCCTTTCGTCCGCGGTAACGACATGTGTGTGAGTGCCGAAGCACAAACTCGCCCTTCCGTCCAGGTGATAACCCATTGCGATTTTCTCGCTTGTGGCCTCGGCGTGGAAATCGACGACTATGACGTCGGCCTTTTGCTCTAACTGCGGGAGTATCCGGTCAATTGTATTGTAGGGACATTCACAGGGCTTCATAAACAGCCGCCCCATTAACGCAACGACGGCAACCGTAGGGCCTTTGTTGGTTTTGTAAACGGCAAAATCCTTGCCCACCGCAAACCTGGAAAAATTTGCGGGCCTGACAATATTATCCGCCGTCTCCAGGGTAGTTATAATATCTTTTTTACGATAGGTGTGGTCGCCCAGAGTAATCAGGTTTACGCCGTACCGCTGCATCTTCTCATAAATCTGTGATGTCAGACCGGAGCCTCCGGCGGCGTTTTCGGCGTTGGCTATGACGCAGTCAATATCCATCTCATTGATCAGCGTCTTCAGTCTGTCGGCGATGACGCGCCTGCCCGGTCGGCCGACAATGTCACCTATACATAATATATTTACTTTCATATATTGCAGGGTGGGCTGTGCTCTCCCTGCCTCTTTTAAACTCGGTTATTTCGCAAACTCAATACAGCGGACCTCACGGAGCAGGGTAATCTGGATTTCACCGGGATAAGTCATTTCCGCTTCAACTTTCTTGGCGATATCCCGTGCAATTTTCATGGCCGCTTCGTCGTCCACTTCGTCGGCGGTCACAATAACACGGATTTCACGTCCGGCCTGAATCGCGTATGCGTTCTCGACGCCCTTGAAGCTGTTTGCGATTTCCTCCAGCTTTTCCAGCCGCTTGATATACCGTTCGAGAGTTTCTCTCCTGGCGCCGGGGCGGGAGGCACTGATGGCATCCGCCGAGGCGATAAGCGGCGTATAAGGATTGTCCGGCGGAACGTCGCCATGATGGCCGGCGACGGCGTTCAGGATGATAGACGGTTCGTTGAAGCGTTTGAGAAAATTCGCCCCTATCGTCGGGTGGTTACCCTCGACCTCGTGGTCTATGGCCTTGCCGATATCGTGCAGCAGGCCCGCACGCCGGGCAATCGAGCCGTCAAGACCAAGCTCATCGCACATGACCTGGGCCAGAAAAGCAACTTCGACGCTGTGCCGAAGGACATTCTGGCCGTAACTTGTTCGATAGTTCAAAGCTCCAATGAGACTGAGAACCTTGTTGTTCAATCCCCTGACGTTCGTTTCTACAGCAGCATCTTTGCCGAGTTGCAGGAGCTTGTGATTAAGGTCCTTCTTGGTCTGGGCAACGAGCTCTTCGATTCTCGACGGGTGTATCCGGCCGTCCTGTATCAGCCGTTCCATCGAAAGACGGGCCACCTCACGCCGGACGGGATTGAAACCACTAACAACAATCATGCCCGGGGTGTCATCAACGATAACGTCTACCCCTGTGGCCTTCTCGAATGAGCGGATATTTCGGCCTTCTCTGCCGATTATCCTGCCCTTCATATCGTCATTCGGAATTTCAACGGTCGAAACCGTTACTTCGCAGGTTTGCTCGGCGGCATAGCGCTGGATGGCGGTGCTGATCACCTCCCGGCATTTTTCATCGGAAGTTTCAATGCTCTCCTGGACCTTGCGCTGAATCAAAGACGACATCTCATGCTCGCATTCGTCTTCAAGCCGCTTCAACAGCAGAGCCTTGGCCTCTTCTATGTCCATCGCTGTAATCTTAAGAAGCTGGTTTTTCTGCTGTGCCAACAAAACAGTAAGCTGTTTTTCCTTAAGACCGATACCTCTTATTTTTCTGTCGTTATCCTGCTGCTGCTGTTTCAGGACTTTTTCCCGCTGCCGGAGCTGTTCCGTCTGCCTGTCAAGAGCATCCTCACGTTTGGTTAACCTCATCTCCCCTTCGTGCAATTCAGCGCGCATTTTATTCACTTCGGCCGTGAATTGCTCTTGTTTCTTGATGCTCTCGGCGGCGGCGTCTATTTGGGCGGATTTGATTATGTTTTCAGCTTCCCGCTTGGCACCCTCGATTTGTCTCTGGAGGTCCTCCTCGAAGGTCTTGGCCTTTGCCTTGGTAATCATCTGGTAGAATATTGCGACCAGACACGCTCCTGATAGAAGGCCAATTAAAAGGTAACCAATTGGCCCTAATTGTAATAGGATATTCATAATTTCTACCTTTCGCTCACAATTTTCGAACGTTATAAGACTACCGCTCAACAGATTCAGATTGTGAGTTTAAGGGCAGAAAAGCCTCAAAGAAATGGCTATAAATTACGAAATCCCTTTCACCAAAGCGTAAAATCAGCTATCTGATGCCAAAATCACTCCTAAACATAGTATTCCCGGCATTGAAAGGCATATTTGACTAACGCATTTGGTTAAGTTTTTGCTCAATACAAGCACTCCCTCAAGTATAAGCGGACGCTTTTTCAAGCTGATCTCGTTTCGCACTAAATTCACTTTTCAGCGTTTTGTCAGTTTCTCTTAAAGTTTACCTGTTTGTCGATTATTTAACGCTTAAAGTGTCTTTGTAACTTAACTACCATTAAAGAAAAGACTTATATTATTTTCTTATCTTAGTATCCCTTAACAAAGCAAAAACCTAAAAACTCAAGCAGCCTTTGGGATACCCCACAATCTGTTTCATCATCAGTTATATTCGGCAATATATTAGAGCATTGATATATATCGGTCAAGAAAAAATCATTTTTGACCAGCAGATATAAAATTTTCTATATTAAAGTAAAAATTAGGTTAATTTCTAATTTATTCATATTTTCCCAAATGATTGATATATCCCCTTTTACATACTGGTTTTAGATAATTTTGTTCATTGAATTATCTATTCCTCATGTTTTTCAGTACCTTATTAAAAGCAATATCACAACACCACATAAAAGGACGGGGATAGGGCCTGTTTCAATTCCAACGCCGATAACGACGATAAATTTTCCCGCTAAGCGTTTTAAACGATTCGCCGCCTTATCTACAAATCGTTCATAGTTTGGGATCGCCCACTTCGATCTTCCACATGTCCTGATGTCCGGTTATTCTTTTGACTTACTATGTCTCATCGTCGGAAGAATAAGAATCATCAGGGGGGATATCTTCCTCTACAGCCGCCGCTTTTATTAGGCCTTTTTCAAGCGAACTGGCATACTCAACACAATATCTGGTCCACGGAAGTGCTTCCAGGCGTTTTTTGGGGATAGGTTTGCCGCTGCCTTCACATATCCCGTAAGTCCCGTCTTCGATACGCTGCAGAGCGGCGTCAATTTCCTTAAGGAGCTGTTTTTCACCGTACATCAGGCCCAAAGTACACTCCATCCCAAAGTTATCTGTTTCAACGTCGGCAAGATGAATCGGTAACTTCGATAGCTCAGTACTCGGTTTACGAAGCGTCTCGTCTTCCATGCTGATGACATTTCTCAGTGTTTCGTCCCGTTTAGCCAGTAACGCCTCTTTGAATTTATTTATTTCAGAGGCAGTCAAGCCTGATTTACTTTTTCGTCCTTTTTCCATATTTTTCCTGTTGATTAGGTAGCAGTATTTCCTGAAAAAACCTCAATATATATCCGATTTCCGACTTCTCTGGAATATCGGATATAAGGTTCCTCCACACCATTTGTAGTATTGAACCGAAACCAAAGTTAATGGTTGCCTTATTAATGAATCCTTTCTTTTATTCAATACAAAATCCACAACGAGCATTTTGCGGGTATTTAGCAATCCCTCAAGAGTTCCCACGGCAGATTCTCTCGGCTTTTATGTCCGGTCGACATTTTTTAAGCCGCATAATATAGCCATGAGCCTTAAAAATGGTCAAGTAAAATCCAACTTTCCCCATAAAATATCAATAATCCTGCCCAATAAGACAATAAATAACACCCTTTATCACAAAATCCGGTCTATTATGATCCATCTCATTAATCAACAGCTAATATATAGCCTGATATGTTTCATATAGTTCACAACAAATAAAAAACTCGAACACAATATACCCCCCCAGGGTATATAAACTGTAGAAAGAGAAAAAAATGGATAAAAACCCGGACCATAACGATAACCTTATTGCGTTAAGACGAATCGAGGGTCAGATTCGCGGCGTACAAACGATGATTGAGAACCGTAAATACTGCATTGATATCTTAAACCAGATATACGCTATCAAAGGTGCATTATCCAGAGTGGAAGAAAGTATTTTGGGAAAACATTTTCAAAATTGTGTAACAAACGCCATTAAAGGCAACTCCGAAAAGGAAAAACAACAAAAACTGGACGAAATCCTGAAATTGATAAGACAAACCCGCAAAGGGTAAAATCTTGTTATTTTAATGTTGTACCGACCGTTCCTTTGTGAGATTATTTTAAGGTGTAATAGCAGGTAATAACAATGAAACGGGGGCAAATATGCATCGACAAGTTATTCTAACAATTGAGCTTATTATGTTCTCGGTCATTACATCTGTGCAGGCAGCAGAACAGGTAAGCGATACCAACGATCTACAAACGCTTCAGGACTATCTTCGTTATGCATTATTAAATAATGCCGAACTCAAGTCCAAATTTCACGAATGGAAAGCGGAGGTAGAACAAATCCCCCAGGCAAAATCCCTGCCGGATCCTAAATTTACATACGGGTATTTTATTAAAGAAGTCGAAACCAGGGTCGGTCCTCAGAAACAGCGATTCGAAATAATGCAGACGTTTCCCTGGTTCGGCGTTATCGAAGCCCGAACAGACCAGGCCGCTGCAAAGGCAAAAGCTTCGTATCAAAGATATCAGGCAAAGAAACTAAACCTTTTCCGGGACGTCAAGTTCGCTTTTTTCGAGTATGTCTATTTAGCAAGAGCGATAGATATTACCGGGGAGAATCTTGAGCTGGTCACATATTTCGAAGAGATCGCCCGGCAGAGATATGCTACATCCACAGCCTCACATCCCGACATTATCCGGGCACAAATAGAGCAGGCCGTTCTCGAAGACAGGCTCACAAGCCTGAAAGAATTGAGACCGGCAATCAGCACCAAATTAAACAGCATATTAAACCGTCCCGTCTCAGATGAATTACCCTGGCCAAAGCCACCGGAGTACCAACCGGTCTCGATGGACTTTGAGCAATTATATGCCATGATAATTCAAAACAATCCGAACCTGCAGGCGATGGGTCATGAAATCGAAGCCGCAAGATATAACGAGAAATTAGCGAAGAAGAAAACGTATCCGGATTTGAGTATCGGAGTAAGTTACATCGATACGGCCCATGCCCGGGCTTCGGGTATGCCGGTTAGTGACAGTGGTAAAGACCCGGTTATAGGTATGATTTCATTAAACTTGCCTATCTGGGGTAACAATTATAGAGCTGCAGAGCGGCGGGCACTCGAACAGATATATCAAAAGACAAGTGAAAAAACACAGATGAAAAACACACTGGCCGCCGATGCCCAACAGCTTCTTTATGAGTTTTCCGACAGTAACAGGAAAATCCGTCTTTATAAAGATGTGATAATCCCAAAAGCAAAAGAGATGCTGATAGCATCACAGACAGGATATAAGGCCGGAACAATCGATTCTCTAAGTTTGATTGATGCGGAGCGTACACTTCTACAATATGAGCTGTTTTATGAACGCCTGATTTCCGAGAATTCGCAGAAGCTGGCCGGCCTCGAAATGCTTACAGGGACGGAAATATCCTTACAAGAACGGGAAATCGCAGAAAAAGCTAAATAATCCCCAACCGAATTGAAACGATGATATGGTAAGGTTTAGAATAATGAACACAAATCCTATCGGATTAGTATAATATAAGAAAGCCAATATGATGAATCAGACAAATAAACAATCCTTTAAAATAGGTAGAGTTGTTTTAACCTTCGTATTGATGGTCATAGCTTTTCTCGCAGGTTATCTACTGAAAAGAATTCCAGCACCTGCTTCCGGAGCCGCACAGGGACAAACTGCTATGGCGGAACCTGCGCAGGAACAGCAATGGTGGACCTGTGCGATGCATCCTCAAATTCGCCAGCCCAAGCCCGGCAAATGCCCAATTTGTTTTATGGATTTAATACCCGTCGAAAACAGTGACAATCAGGCAGGCCCAAGAGCAATCTCTTTCTCGCAGGACGCCCTTAAACTCATGGAGCTTCAAACCTCACCAGTAGAACGAAAATTCGTAGAAACCGAAATACGTATAGTCGGCATGGTCGATTACGACGAGACTCGCGTGAAAAATATTGCCGCTTGGGTGCCGGGCAGAATCGACCGGCTGTACGTAGATTTTACAGGCATCAAAGTCGAAAAAGGCGATCACATGGTCGATCTTTACAGCCCGGAATTGATCAGCGCACAGGCCGAATTACTCGAGGCGATAAAAGCTACAAGAGACATCAAGTCTAACACTTCTGAACTCGTCAGCACTACTATATCGGCTACTCTTGATGCGACCAGAGAAAAGCTCCGTCTGCTCGGTCTGACAGACAAGCAAGTCGAAGAAATAGAAAGCTCCGGCAAGGCGGTCACACATATCACCATATACTCGCCGATGGCGGGTATAGTTATTCATAAAAACGCCAACGAAGGTATTTATGTCCAGACTGGCACACCCATCTACACCGTTGCGGACCTTTCCAAATTATGGGTAATGCTGGACGCTTACGAATCTGATTTACCCTGGATTCATTACGGCCAGGAGGTTGAGTTTACAACCGAAGCATGTCCGGGAGAAATCTTCAAAGGCATAATAACTTTTATCGATCCTGTACTTAATGACAAAACCAGAACGGTCAAGCTGCGGGTAAATTCAGACAATCCCAACGGTAAACTCAAACCGGAAATGTTCGTTCGGGCTGTAGTTCATTCAAGCATCGCCGAAGACGGCAAAATTATGGCACCTGATATGGCGGGTAAATGGATTTGTCCGATGCATCCGTCTGTAATAAAGACGCAACCCGGAAAATGCGAAATCTGCGGTATGGACCTTGTCACCACCGAGTCACTTGGCTACGTTGTCGGAGACCACAAAGAGGCGCCATTGGTAATCCCGGCCTCGGCTCCTTTGATTACCGGCAAGCGTGCGGTTGTTTATGTCCAGGTCCCCGGAGCCGAGAAGCCCACATACGAGGGCAGAGAAATCGTGCTCGGGTCGCGAGCGGGCGACTATTACATAGTCAAGTCCGGCCTGGGCGAAGGTGAGATTGTGGTGACAAAAGGCAACTTCAAGATCGACTCGGCGCTCCAGATACAGGCAAAACCGAGCATGATGAGCCCCGAGCCGGGCATGCCGATGATGAAAAATCAAGATACAACCGCCGCAAAATCTAATGAAACAGCTCAAAAGTACGAAACGCCGAACGAATTTCAAAAACAACTCTGGGCATTTACTGAAATATATTTGTCACTGCAACAGGCATTATTCGAGAACGATAAGGACGGCGCCGTTAAAGCGGCCACATATGCAAACGAGTCACTTGCAAAAGTCGATATGACTTTATTAAGCGGAAAATCACACGAAGTCTGGATGACCAATAGTACCGCAATGAATAAAGCACTGATAACTATTAAAGAATCAACAGATATAGAAGCAGCGCGCAAGGTATTCGAAACACTTTCAAATGAGCTGATAACCGCCGTCAAGCAATTCGGGATTCCCGAAACTGATACCCTGTATCGAATTCATTGCCCGATGGCCTTTAATAATAAAGGAGCCGACTGGCTGCAGAAAGACGAGGAAGTACGAAATCCATATTTCGGAGCCGCTATGCCCAAATGCGGCAAGGTTACAGAAGTAATTAACTGAAAAACAAAGTAAAGGAACAATATTTAAAAAGGGGTTTTTTCAAGGAGTACAATAATGGATGCTAAAAGAAAACATTTAGTCACGGTATCGCTGATAACCGGCTTGTTGCTTGTTGTCGCGATCTCTGTCAACGGCTGCAAGAAATCTGAGCCTGAACCCGCAGCGCCTGCCGCACCAGCCGCACCAACAGTGAGCAAAGATATGGAACATCAGATGCCCGAAATGGCAAAGGCCGCTGAAGAAAAAACAGGTCAGATGGTCGAAAAAGCAACCGAGGCGGCTGAAAAAATCGAGCAGACAACCTGTCCCATAATGGACGGCAACGCAATCGACAAGAACGTTTTTGTCGAATACAAGGGCAAGAAGGTTTATTTCTGCTGCCCTGATTGCAAGGCAAAGTTCGAGGCAGACCCGGAGAAGTATATTGCCAAACTGCCGCAGTTCAAACAATAATATGAGAATAAGTTTCAATGGAACTGCAACCAACAAACAAAGAGCAGACCACAGGTCTGGTTGGCAAATTAATTCGTTTTTGCCTCGAGAACAAGCTCGTTGTCGGGCTGTTAGTGGCATTTATAGTCGGATGGGGCGCTATGGTCGCCCCATTCGACTGGAATCTGAAAGGTATTCCTCGTAATCCGGTGGCGGTCGACGCAATACCGGATATCGGCGAAAACCAGCAGATAGTTTTCACCGAATGGATGGGGCGTTCGCCGCAGGACGTAGAGGACCAGATAACATATCCCTTGACGGTGTCACTACTTGGTATTCCGGGAGTAAAAACAGTCCGCAGTTACTCGTTTTTCGGTTTCTCGAGTATCTACATAATATTTAATGAGAAGGTTGATTTTTACTGGTCACGCAGCAGGGTACTGGAAAAACTCAACAGCTTATCATCGGGCACGCTGCCGGAAAATGTTCAACCGACACTCGGTCCCGATGCGACTGCACTGGGTCAGATTTTCTGGTACACACTGGAAGGTCGAGATGAGAAGGGAAATCCCGCCGGCGGCTGGGACCTCGATGAGCTGCGAACCGTCCAGGACTGGTATGTCCGCTATGGTTTGCTCAGTGCCGAAGGTGTCAGTGAAGTAGCATCGGTCGGAGGATATGTAAGGGAATATCAGATAGATGTAGACCCGGATGCAATGCGGGCATACAAGGTCGGACTCGGTGACATATTTAAGGCCGTCAAGGCCTCCAACATCGACGTAGGTGCAAGGACCATCGAGATAAACAGGGTCGAATATATCATTCGCGGCCTCGGTTTTTTCAAGACGATCTCGGACATAGAAACGACCGTCGTCAAAGTTAACGATGATGTCCCCATTTACGTTAAAGATTTGGCGAATGTTTCATACGGGCCGGCGCTGCGGCGAGGGGCTCTGGATAAAGGCGGAGCTGAGGCTGTCGGTGGTGTAGTTGTTGTCCGCTATGGGCAAAACCCACTTTCGGCAATCAAAAATGTAAAAAAGAAAATCGAAGAGATATCGCCGGGACTGCCCAAAAAGACTTTGCCCGACGGTACGGTCTCAAAGGTGACAATTGTCCCATTCTATGACCGAACGGGGCTTATTTATGAAACATTGGGCACACTTAACTCGGCTCTGACAGAGGAAATATTAGTCACGATTATAGTCGTAATCGTTTTGGTTTTCCATCTGAGGAGTTCGGTTCTTATCAGCGCCCTGCTGCCGCTGGCAGTATTAATGTGCTTTATCGCAATGAAGACATTCGGAGTTAATGCGAATATCGTTGCGTTATCGGGTATAGCAATCGCCATCGGCACTATGGTCGATATGGGTATTGTCATCTGTGAGAACATATTGAGGCATCTCAACGAAGCCGGACCAGAGGATAACAAGCTTGAAGTCGTTTACAAAGCCGCCACAGAAGTTGGCGGAGCGGTTTTGACGGCAGTCTCAACCACTATTGTCGGTTTTTTGCCTGTCTTCACAATGACGGGTGCCGAAGGTAAACTTTTCAAGCCTTTGGCTTTCACAAAGACGTTCGCACTCGTCGCTTCGATAATAGTAGCTTT
>CAZKYP010000121.1:0-10107 GCA_964556885.1 uncultured Pirellulales bacterium
ATAGGTACCGTGGTTATTGTCTTTGGCACAGAAATATGAAGCCCCGATTCTAACGATTCCACCGCCATCAGCGCGCACTTGGTTCTTGCAACCCAAAAACGTTGCATAGGGAGCATGGAAATCACCCCCATTACCCCAAATAGTTCCGTACAAATTTGTATGGTCAAGGACCGTATAGCTATTACCTGCAAGCACTTTGAAGGTCCTGTCTTCACCGAGTATTAATGAATTCACATTGCAGGAATTGGCACTAACATTCATGTTAATGGTGCCAGTACCGGCCGGGATGTTCACATCAAAGCATAAGCCAATAGAAGGATCATTAATGGGTGGAACACCTATTAGCGGGTCCCAACATGTGGTGTTGGAGTAGTTACCGCTTCCACATATCCAAGTCGATTTAACGGTCAAATCGCATGGCTGGGCCAGAATGGTGGATATACAGAATAAAAGCAACAGACTTACAATAATAGTTGGTAATCGATACTTCTGTTTTGCTGTCATGGTTACCTCCTTGTAAAAAATGTTGTTAAAAAAATGGATAATTAGAGAAGCACGCTACACTTTATCAAACCGGGATTCGTTAGAGGGGTGCGGCTTATTTTTGAACTGTCAGGGGCCATTTCCATATTTTCTCCCACTCGTATATAAGTAACAGGTGATAAAAATCACAGGCAGGACGGCGTGTGCAAAAAGACATTCCTTATGCGACAGGTTACACACACTACCCTTCTTCAAAACATTCACTTTGTCCGCTTCTCAAGGTTCTCGCATTCCAATGTTGCAGGCGGCATTATATACCGGCCGGAACAAACAATATCTACCAATCCTCTACGATCACTACTTGCTAAAGTTTAATGACACATCTGATTGTGTCTATACGTAGAAATACGTATTTTTAAGGATTTTTTGAAAATTTTCCTTCAGTTTGAATCGAAGCCTTTGTTGATTGCTCATACAAGCAAACCAGTAACCTTTTGTGATTTTTTCGATATTGATAGGTGGAAATGAACTACATTTATCAAGGTAAATCGGGACGGATAATGCAGGTTAAACTGGTTCTTATAACATTGCGAATAGCGTCGTTGCAAGGCTGTCCATTATCGGGCGCGGGGTTTTCGGTTTCGGACATGCTGAAGGTGTATTTCGGTATTTTATGCCTGGCAAAACCGCATTTTCAGGTCAATTTCTGAGTTTTCCCCCAAATTGGATTGCTGGCACAGTGCTTGCTAAATAAAACGGTATGGATGTACAAAGAAAAAATGTAAAACGCAAACGTTGGATTCGCCGGAGCATTTACATCACCATTACGGTGGTCGTATTGGGCCTGGCGACTCTTGGATTATCAAGATTAGAACCCGCCGCACCTTCAGTGGATAGGAGAACGCAATGGATCGATACGGTCAAAAGAGGTTCCATGCTGCGCCAGGTCAGGGGCGTCGGCACACTGGTTTCCGAGGACGTGCTTGTGGTTCCGGCCACGGTGGCCGGGCGTGTTATCCGGATTCTGGTTGAGCCGGGTGCTATTGTCGATGCAAATACCGTGATACTTGAGCTGAGCAATCCTGAGCTCCAGTTGAACTGGCTGGATGCCCAGTCAAGGCTCAATTCGGCCAAGGCACAATTAGCCGCTCGTAAAACCCAGTTGCAGGACTCATTATTGGGTATGGATGCCGAGCAGGCTCGAATGGACGCCGACATCAGAGAAGCGAAGCTCATGTTAGAGGTGGACCAAAAGCAGTTCGAGGATGACCTGATTTCGGAATTAAATCTCTCGCTATCGAAGGCCCGTGTCGAAGAGCTGGAAAAACTCTCGGAAATCAGCAAGAAGCGGCTGGCAATGTACCGCGACGAGACGTGTCCGGCTCAATTGGCCGAGCTGGAGGCCGGTGTAAAGCAGGCGGAATCTCTATTTGACTTGAGAAAAAACCAGATCGAGTCCTTGAAAGTGCGTGCCGGTACGGCCGGAGTTTTGGCCTCTGTAAGAGACAAAATCGAGTTAGGCCAGTCAGTATCGGCCGGGACCATATTGGCAAGAATTACCAGTCCGAAGAAACTTAAAGCCCAGTTAAGGATCCCGGAAGTACAGGCCCGCGATGTGATTATCGGTTTGTCTGCTGAGGTGGATACGTACAACGGGACGGTTGCAGGTACGGTTTACAGAATCGATCCGACTGTAATGGAAGGCAATGTTACGGTGGATATTACATTAAGTGGTGAGCTGCCGGAAGGGGCCAGGCCGGATTTATCTGTTGTTGGTACGATAGAAATCGAGCGTTTGAACGACATTATATACGTAGGCCGGCCGGTTTTTGCCTCCAACCAGAGTACTGTTGAGCTGTTCAAGCTGGTTGAAGACGGAAGATATGCAGTTCGGACCCGGGTACAGCTCGGACGCAGCTCGGTCAGTACGATTGAGGTATTGGAAGGCCTGATGCCCGGCGATGAGATTATCCTTTCGGATATGTCGCAGTGGGACGAACACGACAGGATTCGATTAAAATAAACAACGAATATAGAAAACAGAATTAAGGAAAAGGAATAGGAAGAAAGAAACTTGATCAGGACCCCAGCCTCACACACCGCACTTCATTCTTCATTCCAATTCTGGTAACCGGCAACTGGAGACGTAAAATATGACCACACTCTGGAGCGATATTAAATACGCTTTCAGGCAGTTACGGAAAAGCCCAGGATTTACGATCATAGCAGTATTAACACTCGGATTGGGCATTGGGGCCAACACAGCGATTTTCAGTGTGCTCCACACTGTCCTGCTCAAACCACTTCCATATCTGGAACCTGGGCAGTTGTTCAACGTTTCAGACCAATCGGTCGTTGATGCAGGGAATTCTAGGTTGCTGTCTGTTCCTGAGTTGTTCGATCTTCGCGAGCATCAGCGGAGCCTTGAAGGCGTTGCCGCCTTTCAACCGGGTATGGCCAACCTTTTGTTTGCGGATGGTGCGACTCGACTGGATCTCGTTCGTGTAACCACCAACTTGTTCTTGTTGTTGGGCGTTCAACCTGTACTGGGTCGTGACTTTGCCGAGAATCAAGAGCAAGCTGGCTTGGACCGTGTGGTAGTATTGAGCCATGCTCTCTGGCTGAGTCGGTTTGGAGGATCAAGAAACGTTATAGGCCAGACAATCAGACTGAATGGAGAGGGGTATACGGTAATCGGTGTCATGCCTGCCGGTTTTTCCTATCCCCATCCGGGAGTGGCCATGTGGACGCCGCTTGCCTTGAGAGGTCTTATCGATGCTGGCCGTGGAAATCACTGTTTGTTCACACTGGCCCGACTGAAGCCTGGTGTTTCTCTGAAACAGGCAGAACAGGATTTGTCTCGGATTAGACAGGCGGTGGAGGCAGATCAACCTGGTGCTTACCCAGCAATGGACAGGGAGAAGTTCGAGCTGACATCCTTACTGGAAAGCAGCGTGGGTAAAGTGCGTCGACCTCTGTTGATTCTGATGGGAGGCGCATTATTTGTTCTGCTTATAGCGTGTGTCAATGTCGCAAATCTGCTCTTGGTTCGGGCTTCGGTCCGTCAAAAGGAGATGTCACTCCGACTGGCGCTGGGTGCGCGAAAAATCCATTTCTTTCAGCAACTGCTGGTTGAGGGCGCTCTACTCAGTGGAATTGGTGGCGTCTGCGGTCTGCTGTTGACACTACTGGTATTGAAAGCAATTGTCACACTTGCGCCGGACGGGATCCCACGGCTAGACGAGATTCGGATAGACTGGCTGGTCGTCCTTTTTGCGCTGGCTACTTGTACGATTGTTACTTTGAGCATTAGCTTCGCCCCGGCGTTGAAGGCGTTCCGATCCAGGCTAAATGATGTGTTTCGAAACTTGGGTGGTCGCACCGAGTCCAGAGTTTTCCCGCGACTGCGCGAAACCTTAGCAACGGGTCAAATTGCTGTATCCGTATTACTCTTAGTGAGTGCCGGACTGTTGCTGAAAAGCTTCCAGAATTTGCTTCAGGATGATCTTGGCTTCGAGACCAAACGGATATTGACGTTCAAAATCTATCCACCGGCCGTAGACTACCCAGAATTTGGCCAAGTGGATCGGTTGTATCAGCAGTTGTTTGAAAAGATCGAGAACCTTCCTGGTGTAGAGTTTATCGGTGGTGTTTCCAATGTTCCATTGTATGGTGAATGGAATTCGTTTGGTGTTGCTGTCAGAGGCATCAAAGGACTTGCAGGCGAAACCGAGGCAAGAATCGACATTGCGGCACGATACGTTCGTTCTCGCTACTTTGAAACGATGGGCATCCCTTTGTTCTGTGGTCGGCTCTTCGATGCGACTGATTCCAGAGAAACTCGACCCGTGGCCATTATCGATGAACAATTTGCCCGTCGTTTCTGGCAGAACCCAGGAGAGGCTATCGGATGCCAGATGTTATTCCCAGGCGACACAGACAGACGGACCATTGTCGGGGTGGTTCGTAACGTAAAGCACTATGGCCCCAGTGTGAAAACCCAGCCGGAAGTATATGTACCCCAATCTCAGTCATCCCAACGTGGCATGTTTCTCGCCGTGCGCACCTCGATACCACCAGAGAATATGACTCCAGCCATCCGCACTTGTCTGGCTGAGATTGATACCACCATTCCCATCTATAATCTCGCCACACTGGAGAGTCGGTTTGCCGGTCTAGTACAAAAACCCCGGTTCATCGCGAGTCTGTTGACGTCCTTCGCTCTGTTAGCCCTGGTGTTGACCGCAGTGGGAACCTTCGGTGTTGTATCGTATTCTATGAATCAGAGAATACACGAATTTGGGATCCGTTTTGCTTTGGGAGCACAGAAGCGTGATGTGATACTGCTTGTGCTAGGCCGGGTTGGGTGGATGGTCGTTGTCGGAATCGCCGTTGGAATCGGCTGTGCTTTCGCTATGACCCGCCTAATGACCAGTCTCCTCTTTGGTGTGGCTCCTACCGATGCGATAACGTTTGTTACCATGCCATTGCTCCTTGGCGCTGTATCTATGTCGGCCTGTATTATCCCTGCCCGGCGTGCGGCCAAGATCGATCCGATGGAGGCGTTGAGGTACGAATAACGAATTGTGAACAAAGGAAAAAGATGAGCACTCTTATTAACGACATTAAATATGCTTTTCGACAACTGCAAAAAAGTCCGGGTTTTACGGCAGTTGCGGTGATTTCACTGGCTCTGGGTATCGGGGCTAATACAGCTATTTTCAGTCTGCTCAATGCCGTACTATTTCGTTCGCTTCCGGTGCCAAACGCTCACGAATTGTGCGCTATCACATGGGATGCGGAAAGTTACAGTACATCAGTCTATTATGAAGGGGACGGTTCGAAGCCTTTTTCATATCCTGTTTACGAAACGTTTCGTGACAATGCCGCCGGATTTTCGGATATCTTCGCATTCTCGAGGATTTACGGTATGACGGCAGTTACACCTATCGGGGCTTCGAAAACAGATGGATTCATGATAACAGGCAATTTTTTCTCCGGATACGGCGCACAAGCCATGATCGGTCGTACCCTTGGTCCTGAGGATGACCGGCCTGATGCCGAGCCGTCAACGGTTATCACATATCGGGCATGGGAAAAGTATTTTGGATTCGATCCCAATGCCATCGGTCAAACCGTGACACTGAATAATATAAGTTTTACTGTCATTGGTATTCTACCTTGCAGTTATGTTGGTCCAATCTCCGGTGATCCGGCGAACTTTTATTTCCCCGTTTCCACCCAGCCTCAGTTTAGACCTAATTGTAACCTGACATCACCAAATTGCTGGTGGCTGCAAATCATGGCCAGACGAAATTCTCAAACCGACAAAATCCAGGCCGAAGCTGCGTTGAACCTGCTCTTCAATCAGGTTATGGAAACTGCCCGTGACAAACTCGGACAGCTGCAAATTCTGTTGTTGGATGCAAAATGCGGCCTTGGTAATCAAAACTCGGCCCAGCCGTTATGGGTATTACAGGCATTGGTATTTCTGGTGCTGTTGATTGCATGTGCCAATCTTGCAAGCTTGCTGCTTGCCCGGGGAGCCGCTCGGCGACATGAGATGACGGTTCGAGCCGCGGTGGGCGCCGGGCGATGGCGATTAATGCGTCAGTTACTTACTGAAAGTCTTATCCTATCGTTAACAGGTGCCTGCTCTGGACTCATAATTGCAGCCTGGTTAAAAACGGCTATGGTGAATTTCATGAGCGGAGTGGACGAAGTTTTCAATATTACGGTCAATATCGATGTGTATGTCCTGTTATTTACAATCGCCGCGGCAGGTGTCACCACTGTTCTTTGCGGCCTGATTCCGGCCTGGTACGCCGGACGCGTTAATCCCTCGGCCGGACTTAAAGAAAGCAGTAAACAGGCGGCGCCGCGATTACGGCTGGGAAAGGTTCTGGTTGCCGCACAGATCGCTCTGTCTTTACTGCTGGTTTTTGGTACGGGATTGCTAATTCAAACCCTTGTTAATCTGCATAATGTCAATCCGGGCTTCGACACAGAAAATCTGCTGGTATTCAGATTAAATCCGGGGCAGGCTGGTTACGATGAACAGGACCGTATCTCCTATTACGATCAGGTCAGTGAAACTATAGCAGCCATTCCGGGAACTCATTCAGTGTCATTTTCAAGTTTAGGACTTTTAAGCAGAGGTATGGAAGGCGGGGGTTTTTCCATACCCGGGCGGAATGATTTATCGGATAAACTTTTCGCTCATCAACTAACTGTAAGCGATGGATTCTTCGAAACTATGGGTATACCTCTGCTTACCGGGCGAGATTTCAATGCCTCCGACACGAAAGGCTCCGCGCGTACCGTCATTGTCAATGAAACGTTTGCTCGTTCGTTTTTCCCAAACGGAGAGGCACTGGGACAGACCTTAAAGATTGTACGGACAGAATATCAGATTGTTGGCTTGTGCAGTGATGCTTATTACAATAATTTACGCGAAGACGTACCTCCGACTATGTACTTATCATATCGACAGCACCCGTCAAGTCGCATGACTTTCGAGGTTCGCAGTTTAATTCCACCGATGTCCCTTGTACCGGCGGTTCGTAAACTCGTAACAGGTATAGATCGCAACATCCCTATAGAAAAAATCGCCACTCAACAGCAAGTCATTGAAAATTCAGTTAAAGGCGAACGATTATTCGCGACATTATGCGGGTCCCTGACTGGGCTGGCGATAATTCTCTCATGTATCGGTCTATATGGTCTAATGGCATATAATGTGACACGCCGCACTCAGGAGATGGGTATCCGTCTGGCACTCGGTGCCCGCCCAAAGGATGTTGCCCGACCAATCCTGCGGGAAGCATTGATACTCGCAGGACTCGGTATGATGATAGGTTTACCGTTGGCCCTGGTACTGTCACGTTTGGCGAAAAGCATCTTTTTCGGTATCAAACCACACGATCCGATGACAGTTGTTGGCTCTATTGTCTTTCTGTTCTTTACCGCAGCTCTGGCAGCATTGATACCCGCCCGCCGTGCGGCGAGAATCGATCCGATGGAAGCGCTTCGATACGAGTAATGTATTTCAGATAATAAATGAAAGGTAATGATGAATATCCTTATTCACGAGATAAAATATGCGATTCGTAGATTGCTGAATAATCCAGGCTTTACGACCGTAGCAGTGCTAACGCTAGCCCTCGGGATTGGGGCGAACACAGCGATTTTTAGTACCATTGATGCTGTCTTGCTGCAACCGTTGCCATATACGGATTCTCACCAATTAGTTAAGATGGACGAAACTATGCCGGACGGACGTCACAACGGCAATGTTTCCGGTGGGGCATTCTTGGACTGGCAAGAGCACACTCAATTACTCGAACACGTGGCCTATTTCAGACATGCTGAATTCACCCTGACCGGTGTTGATCAGCCGGAAAGGATTAAGGGACTTGCGGTTACAGCGGATTTTCTCAGGGTGCTGCGAGTCGAGCCCATCCTGGGTCGAAGCTTTGCTCCTGACGAGGACCAATTAGGTAGTGACAATCAGGTGGTGGTTTTGAACCATGTCTGTTGGGTCTCCCACTTCGGCAGTGATCCGCAGGCCGTGGGGCGTGTGATTTCACTCGATCAGAAACCGTACACAATTATCGGAGTGCTCCCGCCTGACCGGCTCATGGAGAATGATGTTTCATTACTCGTACCGGCGGTCACTGATCCCCAAACGCCCCTATGGCAACGCGACGCTCATATGGGCAGAGCAATCGGTCGTCTGAAACCCGGCGTGTCCATAGCTCAGGCAGAGGCGGAACTGCGCAGTATTCGAGAACAAGAACAAATCAAGGCGATGTACCCGGCCTATAAAAGTGACTGGAGTGTGGCACTTACCTCGCTTCAAGAGAAATATTTCCCAAGCAGGGCCCGCCCAACATTAATGACGCTGATGGGTACAACAGCTATTGTGTTGCTCATTGCCTGTGCTAATGTGGCCAACCTGCTGCTCGCTCGTGGCAATGCCCGACATAAGGAAATGGCCATTCGCGCTGCATTAGGGGCCGGCTCTTGGCAGATTATTCGACAAGTCTTGTTAGAGAGCCTCGTGCTGGCGTTGATAGGTGGCGCGTTGGGTGTAGTGATTGCAGCATTCGGTATGGACCTGCCGGCCAAAACAGTAACTGGATTGTTTCCGGAAATGCGACATCCTGAATTGAATATCCGTATGCTGCTTTTCTCGATAGGTCTGGCCTGTGGTTGTGGACTTTTATTCGGCACCCTGCCGGCTTTAAAGGCATGCAAGATTGATTTTAATACCAAACTCAAGGAAGGCGGACGCAGCGGAACATCCGATTCGCGAGCGCGTTCGCAATCCTTACTTGTCGTTTCCGAAGTCACGCTCACGCTGTTGCTGCTCATCGGAGCTGGATTGTTTCTGCGAAGTTTCCTGCATATACTCAATGTTGATCCCGGATTTAATCCTGAGAAAACGTTGGCTTTTGACCTGCGCTTTTCGGAAACACAATATTCACGGCGTGAGGACCGGCACCAATTTATTAAAGACCTTACCGAGCGGATAAATACACTGTCTGGTGTTGCATCCGCGGCTTCTGCGTATGGATTACCGTTGAGTTATATGGGATGGACAAATGGGGCACGACGGGCCGACAGGCCTTCCGATGGATTCTTCACCACCGGGACCGATTTTGTGACAAGTCGTTATTTTTCCGCGGCCGGTATTCCACTGCTGCGAGGACGCATCCTCACGGAAGCAGACAACCGGATAAATGCGCCACACGTGGCCGTGATTGATAGTGGTGTCGTCCGTCAGTTTTATCCTAACGAAGATCCCATCGGTAAATCGATTGAAACCTTAGGCCAGCAATGGGAAATTGTTGGTGTAGTAGCACCGGTTCGTTGGAGGAATCTCGAGACCGATCCGCAACCGAGAGTCTATCTTGCTCAGGTTCATAATCCCGATCGGACCAGTATTATTATACGCACAACCGCAGATCCGATGAGTCTAATTCCGTCGGTCAGACGGATAGTTCATACCGCAAATCCTGACCTGCCCATTTACAACGTTCGCACTATGGAACAAGCAGTCCATGACTCGGTAAGCAAGAGACGTACTACACTGATTCTGTTGGGCTGCCTTGCTGTGACGGCGGTTAGCCTTGCCTGTTTAGGTCTCTACGGTTTCATGTCTTACTTTGTGGGGCAGCGCACCCGTGAGTTATGCATCCGGTCCGCCTTAGGTGCCCAACGATTAGATATTATTAAACAGGTACTCGGTGTTGGTATGAAACTAACAATCATAGGTATTGCTATCGGATTGACAGCCGCTCTGGCTATAGCCCGCTTAGTGGAAAGCCAACTATTCGAAATAAAAGCCAATGATCCTCTGGTTTATGTTGTTTCGGTATGCCTGATTAGTATAGTGACATTCTTTTCCGTATATCTTCCTGCACGTCATGTAGCCGGGATCGATCCGATGGAGGCGCTGAGATACGAATGATAAATTTCGAATAACGAATGAAGGGAAGAAATGAGTACTTTAGTCAATGACATTAAATATGGTGTTCGTCAGTTGCTTAAGAATCCCGGTTTTACGATTGTTGCCGTGCTGACGCTGGCGATAGGAATCAGTGCGAATATAACTATGTT
>CAZKYP010000122.1:0-10012 GCA_964556885.1 uncultured Pirellulales bacterium
TCGATATCGGCTATACGATGTTCGGCTTTCGTAACGAGAACTGGAAGGAATGGAAGGCGCCCTGGGGGCAGGTCGTACTTGTTGCCGAAAACTTCAACACGAAGGTCGATGACAATGGTGACATTTTGATTTATCCTCAGGGAGATACAACCGCTCCGCCGAGTGCCAAGATGCCCAAGTCCAGCTTTTTCTGCGACGCCATTGTCCGTCAGCCGCCCCTGGATGAGGACAAGCTTGATCCTCGTGACAATACTGAGGAGTTCGGCCTGATTTCGGACGAGGATTTATCCAGATGGAAGGAGCAAATCGAACAAGTAAAGAGTAGTACAAGAGCGAGAATGACAAATGTCGGCGGGACGGCGTTCGGTGACATTGCGCTGGTTCCGGCGGTACAGTTGAAAAAACCAAAGGGAATCCGTGACATCGAGGAATGGTATATATCGACCGCGATAAGACAGGACTATATCCATAAGGTTTTTCAGATACAATGCGATATCGCGATTGACAATCTTGAAAAGGTCGCGCCTGTTATTGGTGATGCTGTAGATGTTGTTTTTATATGCGGGACCGATTTCGGCACCCAGGTCTCGACGTTTTGTTCGGTCGAGACGTATCGGAATTTATGGATGCCGTATTATAAAATAGTGAATGACTGGATTCACAAAGAAACGAGTTGGAAAACTTTCAAGCACTGCTGCGGCTCAATCAGGTCGCTGATTCCGTCTTTAATCGAATCCGGCTTCGATATATTAAATCCGGTCCAGTGTTCGGCAGCGAATATGGATGCGCAGGAATTAAAGGACGAGTTCGGCGACAGAATTGTTTTCTGGGGAGGCGGCGTGGACACCCAAAAGACACTGCCGTTCGGAACGCCGGAGCAAGTCAGAGAAGAAGTGCTCAAGCGGTGTGAAATATTCTCGAAAAACGGGGGATTCGTATTCAGCTCGATTCACAATATCCAGGCTAATACGCCGGTCGAAAATATCGTGGCGATGATTGATGCCGTTCACGAATTTAACAAATAACTCCATGTTTTTTATTCGAAAGGAGTTGTGGCGGATGAAAGACAAAACAAAATTTAAGAATGTTGTTTTATTATTTGTGTTTTTGTCTCTATGTATTCAAACATCATTATACGCCCTTGATTATGCAATCGGCGCCGATTTGTCTTTTCTAAAGCAGGCCGAGGAGCAGGGAACCGTGTTCAAGGACGTAGGCGAGGTTAGGCCGGGGCTTGAAATCTTCAATGACCACGGCTACAACTGGATTCGTTTGCGGCTGTTCCACACGCCTACGCGCCTGCCTAACAATCTTGAATACACAATTGCTCTGGCTCAGGAGGCCAAGAAGCTTGGGTACAAGTTCCTGCTGAATTATCACTATTCCGATACGTGGGCCGATCCGGGCAAGCAATATATCCCGGCGGCATGGGAAGGCAAATCGCACGATGAGCTTGTGCAGGCGGTCTTCGAGTACACGCGTGACACGATAATTGCCTTTCGCGAGGCCGGCGTTATGCCCGACATGGTTCAGCCCGGCAACGAAATCATCAACGGGATGCTCTGGCCGGACGGCAGGCTGCCGAACAATTGGGACAATCTTGCCGATTTGCTGAAGGCAGGAATCGACGGTGTCGATGCGGGCCGCGGTGACGCCGAGCGTCCCTTAATTATGATTCATATCGACAGGGGCGGTGACAAGGAAAAAACAAAGGCATTCTTCGACAAGTGGCACTCATACGGCATCGACTACGATGTCATCGGCCAGTCCTATTACCCGTGGTGGCACGGTTCGCTGCTTGATTTGCGCGAGAACATGATATTCATGGCCAATGAGTATAACAAAGACATAATCTTAGTGGAGGTAGCCTACAACTGGAGACCGTCCGAATACAGAAACAAACTTGCTCCGTTTCCGGAGACACCCGAAGGACAGCAGCAGTTTTTAGAGCAGGTGCAGCGGATTGTACTGGACACACCCAACAATAGGGGCAAGGGCATCTTCTGGTGGGAACCGGCGGTTACAGGCGGCCTGCGGAGCAGAGGCATGTTTGATGACGATGGAAACGCACTTCCCGTAATTACCGTATTTGATAAATACACCAGGCATTAAACTTAATGATTGAGGATTATTGATTAATGATTAATAGAAAATTCGTCCAACTGATTTTGGTTGTCTTGTTTATTTCGACAGTTGCAGAAGCGGAGCCGCACACAATCACAATCACGTCCCCGCAGCCGCCCCAGGCTGAGGGATTTAAGATGGGTGCGTCCCGGAATCCCGACGGTTCTACCGTCACGGTTGACAGCTACAGCCTGCGACTGGACGGAAAGCCCTGGACGCCGGTTATGGGCGAGTTTCATTATTCGCGTTATCCGGAAAACGAATGGCGCGAGGAACTGCTGAAAATGAAGGCCGGCGGAATCGATATTGTCGCAACGTATGTCTTCTGGATTCACCATGAGGAGATTGAAGGTGAGTTTGACTTTTCAGGCCGCAGGAATTTGAGGCGGTTTATCGAGACAGCAGGTAAAGTCGGTTTGAAGGCAATTGTTCGCTGCGGCCCGTGGTGTCATGGCGAGGTTCGAAACGGCGGCCTGCCCGACTGGATTCTCGAAAAAGGCTGGCAGGTGCGGTCCGACGATCCCAACTACCTGGGAAAAGTAAAAATTCTTTATGGCAAAATCGCCGAGCAGCTTAACGGCTTGCTCTGGAAAGATGGTGGTCCGGTTATCGGCATCCAGCTCGAAAATGAATACGGAGGTTCTGCTCAACATCTGCTTAATCTCAAGCGCATCGCCCGCGAGGTCGGCCTCGATGTGCCGCTTTATACACGTACCGGCTGGCCGCGAATGCGCGATCAAATGCCCTTCGGCGAGATACTGCCGCTGTTTGGGGTGTATGCCGAAGGCTTCTGGGACCGCCAGATAACTCCGATGCCGGGTAACTATTGGTCCGGCTTCTATTTTACTGCTTTGCGAACCGATAGTGCCATCGCTACGGACCAGCTCGGGGAGCGTATTGCCCGCGATGAGGCCGACGTTGCTCGCTATCCGTATCTGACCTGCGAGATTGGCGGCGGCATGATGAATAGTTATCACCGTAGGATACTGATTTATCCGGCCGATGTCGAATCGACGACGCTCGTGAAGCTTGGTTCCGGCAGCACCTCGCCGGGCTATTATATGTATCACGGCGGCGTCAATCCCCAAGGCAAACTCACCACTCTCATGGAATCGCAGGCTACTCCTATCACCAACTGGAACGATATGCCGGTGAAAAACTACGACTTCCAGGCCCCGCTCGGACAATACGGCCAGGTGCGTCCGCACTATCATCTTCTGCGCCGCCTTCATTTGTTTTTGAACGAGTGGGGTCACGTGCTCGCCGGGATGCCGACTTTCATGCCGGATGAACGCCCTTCCGGCCGCGATGGTGTCACTATTCTGCGGTGGTCGGTACGCAGCAACGGCGAGAGCGGCTTGGTTTTTGTCAATAACTACCAGAGACTCCAGTTGATGCCCGCCAGGGATAATGTGCAGTTCACTCTGAAGCTTCCGTTGGGAGCGATAACGTTCCCGGATGAACCGGTTACTGTTCCATCCGATGCTCGATTCTTCTGGCCGTTTAACTTCGACTTGGGATATGGTGTGAAACTATCCTGGGCTACTGCACAGCCGGTATGTGCCGTCGAAGTTGATAATGTGCGCACGGTTTTTTTCGCCGAGACCCCGGGCGTAGCTTCACGATTTGCGTTGGACGGTCAGGTGTGTACTGTCAAACCGGGTAGAGATGCAGCTTTAAAGCTGCCCGGAAAGGATGGTAAAACAGTACAAATTGTTCTGCTTGGTGACAAAGACTCGCTTGCTCTCTGGAAAGGTTTCTGGAAGAGACGCGAACGAGTTTTTCTTACAAACGCAAACATGGTTGTCGATGGTGACGTCTTAAAATTAACTTCGTCTAATCCGGATGATTTGGAAGTTGGTATGTATCCTGCACCGGCTGCAGTGACGGTGGATGGTGAAAAACTCGACTCGAAACCCGATGGTATATTCGAAAGATTCATTCCCAATACACCGCGTAAGGTTTCATACGAGGTAAAATTCGAGAATATAAAACCGGCCGGGCCGGTTCGTGAGATTCCCCTGGGTAAAATCGACACTCCTGTCGCGGCTGCACCTGTGGATGCCGATTTCGAGCAGGCCGCAGTATGGCAAATCGAGTTGCCGAACGAAATCGATTTGAGTCTGGACCCGATTCTAAGGCTGCACTATGTCGGGGACGTGGCTCGTGTGATGCTCAACGGTAAGTTTGTAACGGACGACTTCTACAGCGGCCGGCCGCTCGATATTGGTCTGAGCCGCCACGCGCCTGATCCCGATGAATCGGGACTTAACGGCGATTTGCAGATTGTGATTCTGCCGCTGCAAAAAGACGCCCCGATTTACATGGCCAAAGAAGCCCGGCCTGATTTTGGCAGTTCTGAAAGTATTGTTAAGCTTGAACGGGTGGAAATCATTCCTCGATACCACGTTCAGTTGAGGTAGGATACAGTATTCAAAAGGAGAAAAAACATCCATGCAGAGTAAACATATCCTTATACTGTTTATTTTATCGTATGCTCCGAATTGTGTATTGGCTACGTCCTTGCCGTATCAAAATGACTATGCCTTCGGCCTGGACCTGTCGTTCCTCAGGCAGCGTCAGGACCAGGGCAATCAATACAAAGACGCCAACGAGGTCAAGCCGGCCCTGCAGATTTTCAAAGACCACGGCTACAACTGGGGACGCGTTCATATATGTAATGAGCCGGTGCGCCGCCTGCCTCAGAATCTTGAATACGTCGCGGCGTCTGGCCGGGAAATCAAGAAGCACGATATGAGGTTCCTGCTGGATTTTATGTTCTCGAACGGCTGGGCCAACCCCATGACCCAGCCGACACCCGGCGCATGGCAGGACATGACGCACACCGAACGCGTTAATGCGGTGTATGAATTTACGCGCGACACCATTGCGGCGTTGTACGATGCCAACGCTGTGCCGGATATGGTCCAGATCGGCAACGAAATCGGCAACGGTTTTCTATGGCCGGACGGCAGGCTCTGGCATGATGGCAGTCAACCAAGTAACTGGAGCAACGTCGCCGATTATCTTAAGGCCGGTATCAAAGGTGTGAAAGAAGGTGCCGGAAATAACGATATTAAAATAATGCTGCACGTCGACCACGGTGGAGACATACCTCTGACGAAAAACTTTTTTGACAAGATGCGCGAATACAAAGTAGATTACGACGTAATCGGTTTTTCTTTTTATCCCTGGTCGCACGGAACGCTGCTGGATTTACGAGACAATCTCAGATTTACCGCCAATGAATACGGTAAGGAAATTATACTTGTCGAGACCGGTTACCACTGGAGGCCGAGCCGTTACTTCCGTGACCAGCCGGGGCCTTTCCCGGAAACACCTGACGGTCAGCGACAGTGGCTCGAGGAAATCAACGAGATCGTGTTAGCAACGCCAAACGGTCTTGGCAAGGGCGTGTTCTGGTGGGAGCCGATGATGCGGGGACGCGGGTATTTCGATAACGACGGCAACGTTTTACCGATTATTCATGCATTCGAGAAATATACCCGCCCTGCTCAGCGAACCGACGGACAGACAAGGATTCAATAATCCTGCTATACCGGATTTTACTGGTAGTTCGGTATGTTTGCGGGGAATTGAAGTTGCGGACACCGGATAAAACGGGAAAGATATTGACATAAGAGCCTGTTTGCATATATAAAATCATGTCAATTATCTAAGATTTGATACGATTGTGGTACGTATTATCGCTGTAAAAAATATCCAAATGGGTATCTGCAATAAGGAGATAATATGCAGCTTCACTTTATCGATATCTCGATTATCATTTTTTACCTCGTTTCGACGGTTGTAATCGGATTTCTCATTTCAAAAAGGGCCTCCAAAAACATGGATTCTTACTTTCTCGGCGGCAAGACTATCCCCTGGTATATACTGGGCGTTTCGAACGCCTCGGGGATGTTCGATATAACCGGTACGATGTGGCTGGTATACCTGATTTTTGTTTATGGATTCAAAGGGGCGTTCATACCCTGGCTGTGGCCCGTCTTCAACCAGATTTTCCTGATGGTATACCTGTCCGCCTGGCTTCGCAGGTCGAACGTGATGACCGGCGCCGAGTGGATGAAGACGAGGTTTGGCACTGGTCTCGGTTCACAGTTGTCTCATATTATTATCGTTATCTTTGCGATTGTAAGTGTCATCGGTTTTCTGGCTTATGGATTCAAGGGAATCGGCAAGTTTTCCTCCGAATTTCTGCCCTGGAATCTGACAGCGAATCAGTACGGATTGATATTTATGGGTATAACCACGCTCTATGTCGTCAAAGGTGGTATGCACAGCGTGGTTTTGACCGAGGTCATTCAATTTATAATAATGACTATAGCGTCAATTACCGTCGGCATTATTGCCATGCATCATATAACTGCGGGGCAAGTCGCCGGGCTGGTGCCCGAGGGATGGGGAAACATATTTTTTGGATGGAAGCTTAATTTGGACTGGAGCGGGATACTGGACTCGGTAAACACGAAAATCGCCGCAGACAAATACGAGTTGTTTACCTGTTTTATGATGATGATTCTTTTTAAAGGTTTTCTTGTCAGTGCCGCCGGGCCGGCCCCCAACTATGATATGCAGCGAATTCTTGCCACCAAAAATCCCAAGGAAGCGGCGAAAATGAGCGGCTTTGTTTCGGTCGCCCTGTTTTTCCCGAGGTATATGCTGATTGGAGGTCTGGCGGTTCTTGCGATTGTATATCTTATGCCGGATTTGGCGGCGATGGGTGACAAGATTGATTTTGAAATGATATTGCCGATGGCAATGAAAAGGTTCGTTCCAACCGGCCTTCTGGGTTTATTAATGGCCGGTTTGATAGCCGCGTTTATGTCAACTTTTGCCGCTACGGTCAACGCCGCACCGGCTTATATCGTCAATGATATTTATAAACGCTATATCAATCCAAACGCAAGCGACAGAAAATACGTCGTTATGAGTTATATCATTTCACTTACCGTTGTAGTTGTTGGGATAACTTTCGGTCTTTTTGTTGTCGAGTCGATTGATTCGGTTACGCAATGGATCGTCTCTTCTTTGTGGGGCGGGTACGCAGCGGCCAACGTCTTGAAGTGGTACTGGTGGAGATTCAACGGTTATGGTTATTTCTGGGGAATGATTGTCGGTTTGATTGCGTCTCTGACTATGCCGGCCGTTTTGGATTTGCCTGATTTTTATATATTCCCGTTTATTCTGGTTCTCTCACTGGCCGGTTGTATAGCCGGAACTCTGTTAACCAAACCGGACGATGAAGAGGTCCTCAAATCGTTTTACAAACAGGTTCGTCCCTGGGGATTCTGGGGGCCGATTCATGCCAAAGTCGTTCAGGAAGATCCGAACTTTCAGCCGAACAAGGATTTTAAAAGGGACATGTTCAATATCATTATTGGAATTATCTGGCAGACGTCTCTGGTGGTCATTCCGATATACCTGATTATCAAGGAAAATGTGCCGTTGATAACTGCGATTATTATCCTTGCGATAACCTCGTTTATCCTGAAGAAGAGCTGGTACGACAGATTAACTGATTAATAAAGGCGGTTAGATTTTTATGCAGTATGGGCATTTTGACGATTCTAAAAAAGAATATGTGATAACCGAGCCACTGACGCCGTATCCCTGGATTAACTACCTGGGTATGGAGGATTTTTTTTCAATTATCTCAAATACGGCAGGCGGATACAGTTTTTACAAGGATGCCCGGCTCAGAAGAATCACGAGGTACAGATATAATAATGTTCCGGCTGACTATGGCGGAAAATATTTTTATATCAACGATGGCGGCGATATATGGTCTCCTGCATTCAGGCCGGTGAAGAACAAGCTGGAAAATTACCAGTGCAGGCACGGTCTGAGTTATACGATAATAACTGGCCAAAGGAACAAACTCGAAGCACAGGTTACGTACTTTGTACCGCTCGGCGATAATTGCGAGATTCAGAAGGTCAGGCTCACGAACAAAGGCGACAAGCCGAAAAAGTTCAAGCTTTTCTCTTTCGTCGAATTCTGCCTCTGGAACGCCCTGGATGATATGACGAACTTTCAGAGGAATTTCTCGACCGGTGAAGTCGAAATAAAAGACTCGGTCATTTATCATAAGACCGAGTATAAGGAAAGGCGCGACCATTATGCGTTTTATTCCGTCAATCAGCCGGTACAGGGATTCGATACGGACAGGGATTCGTTCATCGGTTTGTACAACGGATTCGATAATCCTGATGCAGTAATCGAAGGTAAGAGCCGCAATTCCATTGCTCACGGCTGGTCGCCGATAGGCTCCCACATGCTCGAAGTGACTTTGGCACCTAAAGAAGAGAAGGAGCTGATTTTTATACTCGGTTATATCGAAAATGCGGAAAATAAGAAGTGGGAAAGCCACGGTGTAATCAACAAGCAAAAAGCTGAACGTCTGATAGCAAAGTACGAAAAGTCCGAAGCTGTCGTTAAGGCATTTGAAGAGCTAAAGGAATATTGGTCGGAACTTCTTTCGATTTATCGGTTAAAAAGCGGCGACGAAAAGCTCGACAGGATGGTAAATACCTGGAACCAGTATCAATGTATGGTGACATTTCTTATGTCGCGCAGTGCTTCGTATTTCGAATCCGGTATCGGGCGGGGTATGGGTTTCAGAGATTCCAATCAGGACCTTGTCGGTTTCGTTCATCAGATACCTAAGAAGGCGCAAGAAAGAATTTTGGATATCGCCGCAACGCAGTTCGAAGACGGCGGCGCTTATCATCAATACCAGCCGCTGACCAAAAGGGGAAATAATGAGATAGGCGGTAATTTTAACGATGACCCGCTTTGGCTTATACTATCGACGGCAAGTTACATTAAGGAGACCGGCGATTGGTCGATACTCGATGATCAGGTACCGTTTGATAACGACGAAGCCAAAGCCGCATCTTTATTCGAACATTTAAAAAGATCATTCTACCACGTAGTCAACAATCTTGGGCCGCACAATCTGCCATTGATCGGCAGGGCCGACTGGAATGATTGTTTGAATCTGAACTGCTTTTCAAATAATCCGGACGAGTCTTTCCAGACCACTGAAAACAAGCAAGGCGGCGTTGCAGAATCCGTAATGATAGCGGGGATGTTTGTTCTTTATGGAAGAGAGTTTGCCGAGTTGTGCAGAAGGCGAGGCGAAAAAGAGGAGGCTGAGCTGGTGGATTCTCACGTTGATAGGATGATAGAAAGTGTTGAAGAACATGGTTGGGATGGTGACTGGTTCCTGCGTGCTTATGACTATTTCGGCAAAAAAGTGGGCAGCCGGGATAACGAGGAAGGGAAAATCTTTATAGAATCACAGGGTTTTTGCGTCATGGCGGGAATAGGAATCGAAGATGGAAGAGCGCGTTTGGCTTTGGATTCAGTCAAAAAGTACCTTGATTGTGAATATGGGATTGTATTGAATAATCCAGCCTTCACGAAATATCACATCAATTTAGGTGAGATATCCACCTATCCGGCCGGTTATAAGGAAAATGCGGGCGTCTTTTGTCACAATAATCCCTGGATTATGATTGCCGAGACGATTCTGGGAAATGGTGACAGAGCGTTCGAGTATTATAGAAAGATTGCGCCGTCTTACCTCGAGGAAATCAGCGACTTGCACAAGACCGAACCGTATGTATATTCTCAGATGGTCGCCGGCAAAGACGCCTTTAAGCCGGGTGAAGCTAAAAATTCCTGGCTGACCGGAACTGCGGCCTGGAACTATTATGCGATAACCCAGTATATATTGGGAATCAGGCCCGAATATGACGGTTTGCTGGTTGATCCCTGCATCCCGAACGATTGGGACGGCTTTACGGTGCAGAGAAAATTCAGAAATGCTGATTACAATATAACAGTGCAAAATCCGGCGCAT
>CAZKYP010000123.1:0-9893 GCA_964556885.1 uncultured Pirellulales bacterium
GCAATCACCAGAGTTTTCTCGACCCGATATTCTGCGGCGCGCCTCCGAAAAGACACTTGAACTTTCTCGCACGCGATACACTTTTCAAGAACTGGTTTTTCGGGCCGCTAATTACTTCGGTCAATTCGATACCGGTTAAAAGGGACGAAGCGGACATGAAAGCGATGAGAAAAGTCATCGACAAACTCAAACAAGGCGGTGGGGTCTGTCTTTTCCCGGAAGGCACTCGCACACCCGACGGTAAAATCCTGGCGCTCAAACCGGGACTGGGTCTTCTCAGCAGGCGTGGAAATGCAGCAATCGTGCCGGTGGTAATCGATGGAGCATTCGAGCGCTGGCCGAGGCACAAAAAATTATTTTCACCCGGCGGCACTATCATCGTTCAATACGGCAAAGCCATATCGCCGCAGCAGGCAAACGATATGGGCGACGACAAGCTCGCACAAGTCCTGACCGACACCCTCAGACAAATGCAAACTCAAATTCGCATTAAACAAGGCAAAAAACCATACGATTATTAATTATCAACCAGTACAATATGCAGTTTATTCAATTTTAAATATATACGCGGAACCCGAGTTGCTTCCATTGTCATCATCGCCTTCCGCCCCGACAATAATATAATCACCGTTAATTAAGACAGAAACACCAAATAAATCATCATATCTACCATCTCCGGCAATAATTTTATTTAAATATTCCCAGTTGGTATCTTTGCGTTCGTAAACAAATACAGAACCAGAATTCCTCCCGTTATCATCGTCATTGCGAGCTCCAATGACTATATAATTACCATCCATCGAAATTGCCTCACCGAAGTTATCTCCCTCTTCACCAGCCCACAGCTTGGTCTGTTCCGTCCAGCTATTACCTTCACGTTTGAATATGTATACAGAACCTGAACTATTGCCATTCTCATCGTCACTCGGTGCACCAACAGCAAAATAATCGCCACTGATTGCTATCGATCGACCGAATGAATCGGCTATTGTCCCGTCCGAGGCTATTACTTTAGCTTGCTGGTCCCAGTTCGAACCGTCACGTTTGAAAACATATGCAGCTCCGTTTAGCTGTTTATAAGGATTATAATTCACCTCTGACGCTGCAATAACATAGTCACCACTGATTGATACAGCATCACCAAAACGATCGTCCCGCCCAGTATCCGATCCTACTAATACAGCCTGTTCAGTCCAATCCGTCCCATTAAAATTATATATATATGCAGCTCCATACTGATTCCAGCTGCGGTTGCGTCCATTATTGATTGCCACATAACCACGCTCCCCAATAATAATATAGTTCCCATCGATCAATACAGAATCTCCAAAACCAACACAACCTGACCTGCCAGCAAGCCTAACCTGCTGTATCCAGTCTGTGCCTTCCCGTTTAAATATATAAGCAGCTCCATGATAAGTACTATCACCATATGCACCAACAACAGCATAATCACTATTGATTGAAACTGCACCACCAAAGAAATTCCCACTATAAGTCGAAGAGATTCTAAGTTTGGCCTGTTGCGCCCAAATTGTACCTTCACGTTTAAAAATATAAGCTGAACCCGATGTGGCCTCTTCACCAGGCGCTCCTACAATAGCATAATCCCCACAGATCGAAACGGCACGACCAAAGTAGTCACCGGCTTTACCGTCAGCCGCAACCAGCTTTACTTCTTCAACAATGTCCACAGTCTTATTGAACAAAGACAATCTCACATTCGGCACATTATTACTGCAGTACAATACCGGTGAATTTGCAGTGGACCACATCAGAGGATCTCCATGTTCGCTGTCCGAGCAGGCATATACACTGCGCATGCCGCCCGGACTGGATACTCTGCACAAACCATCCTCGCTAAAGGAACTGTTATTGTGACTGAAATCCACCAGCAGATTATCTGCACCATTGTAGGCAAAAGGAGTATCGAACTCAAACTTACACCACCCTTTGTTAACAATAGATTCATTATTCCTGTACACCAATGTCCACCCACCTGAATCCATCGAACAATCATCATAAACACTTTTACTCGTATGTTTCATACGAATCGTCCAGTCTTCCAAACTCTGTCCGGGAGCCGTCTCTATATCAAGCGCCAAACCGGTTATATATCCACTTCTCCCGATCTCGCCGGATAGGTAAATGACCTGTGTCCGGCTGTCATGGGAAACCGTGTGTACCGGATAAGACCAGGTCAGACTTTGCGTTCCGACAGTGACTATATCGGTACCGGTATTGTCTCCAAAATTGACTTCCCATTTATTCCCACAAACTGAGCTTCCATGTTCCGACCTGCCTGTGCGTTCCTCAACAGGATTAAAAGTGTATCCCGGCTTTTCCGCGGTAATGATAAATGTGGTTTCGGATTCGAGACCTTTGAGCGCATAAATGCCCTTTTCATTGCTCAAAGTTGTACAAATGGACACTCCACTTTCATCTTGTGCTGTAACAACAACACCTCCGACAGGCACACCTTGTCCATCGAAGACCCGGCCGCTGATTATCTCACCGGTCTCCGAAGTAAATATATTATAAAGACAACCGCATATCGTATTGAAATTATACTCGAACCAGTAACGATAACGCCCGTCCACCCATTCACAATAATCTGAAATATCGGGTAATTCATACCACAAATCCCTATATTCCATCGGCAAAAAGTCCCAACCCAGATTCACATGATGATATATAGTTGAAGCATTATATCCATATCCGTCACATATAACGGCATGTTGATCACCTACATTAGAGTTCATAATTGCAAAAATAACCGGATTGCCGGCGTCAAGGTTGGGATTAACCATAAGCATCAGATCGTCCTTATCGATATTCAATAAAGAACCTGAATAATAATTAAGCGCCCCCACTGCATTAGCGTAATCGAATATCTCCAGAAAAGCTTTCTTTGCATCCCAAAAGCTGACCGAAGTCCCGCCGGAATAATATCTCGTACCGATTGAAATACCCGCATCATAACAAATCGAACCAACGGCCTGTCGCCGTTCCATTTCGATGTTACAACCCGGCAAATTCGGCATTAATTCCCAATTGTACGGCCCCCCGTTACCGTCACCACCTCTTAAGAATCTCGGTGAACTTTCCATGACACCGTTAACATATATCCAATACCGGCTTCTGCCATCGGATTCATACGGATCGTAATCATTAGGTTCTACCGGATACCGATGATACTTCATTATCTGAGCCATTCTCGAAGCGACAGGACCGCAGGAGTAATTATTCGGAGTATAATAGTTATAACAGGGAGAACCACAGGATTCTAACGTGCTCCAATAACTCTTCACCAAGGCTGCCACGCGAACATCAGAGAGCGACTCATGCGCCTCCATTAGATTAAAACTTTCCCCGGATGTACCGGTAAGGCCTATTAGATAATTCCACTTTTTCTGTGTTTTTGTCACCGACGATTGCAAGTTCGTAGAAAGCGAGTCAAAAGTACTGCGAGCGATAGTGATTCGCCCGTTAAGATCGTTGGTTACTAATGCCCCCAAAGGATTATCGACAGAGGGATCATAAGCGTTTCCATCAGTAAAACCGATTATTGGCTCAACTAAATCGTCGGCAGAGACAATCACAAAACCGTTCGGCTCCAAATAAACGATATAATAAACCGGCTCTCCGGAGTCATTTGTAAAAGTCTCGACTTTCTTCACCTGATTACCAAGATTTGTATCCATCGGCTTCGGGTCGGCTTTGAGCCACCCTTTAACCAACATTTCCGCATCATCGGCCGTCGTGGGTGCCGCCAAAAGACTGCCGCTCAATAACAGCACAAATAAAATTGTGATTACAATAATACTCCGACGTTTCATTTGCTCCTCTCCTAATAAAACGATTGATATTTACTGCATAATAACATCCGGGCACACCCAATATGAGAACAATATATCATCATAGGGACTATCTATCCCGCCTGGAATAAACACATTATTCCCTCCCTGAAAACAATAGATCCAATAATCGCTCCTGCTACGGCCTATAATTATAGCTTTTAAAGTATCCATAGTCAAGGATTTTCTGGGCGGTTTCTCATTTGACTGCAAGACCGTTTAAAAGTATTCTTATGAGCGCAAAAAGATTATCCTCAGGAACCAAAACAGATTTGACAGTTGTTCTGTGGAAACCCAATCAGGGAAAACCTGACATTAGAAAGGCATCTTGATGAAAGGCAAATCAAATATAAACAATCTTGCATTTACCCGTCGGGATTTTATTAAGAGCTCAGCGGCCGCAGGTCTGGCAAGTTTTGTACTCGGGACAAACCGGATTTACGCCGCCGGTTCCGATAAAATACGAATCGGACTCATCGGCTGCGGCGGCAGGGGCACATACGATACGACAAACTGCCTTAATTCGTCGGAAAATGTCGAACTTGTGGCGATGGGTGACCTGTTCAAAGACCACCTCGATAGCTGCAGACAATGGCTCACTGAAAAACTGGGCGAGAAAATCAAAGTTACCGACGAGACGTGTTTCACAGGTTGGGACGCATACAAGAAAGTTTTAGCGTGTGACCTGGATATGGTCATTCTGACAACGACGCCGCACTTCAGACCGGAGCATCTCAAAGCTGCTATTAAAGCAGGCAAACACGTCTTTATGGAAAAGCCTGTAGCGGTCGACCCGGTCGGTGTTCGCTCGGTCATTGCGTCTTCGGAACTGGCGGAACAGAAGAACCTTACAATTTTAGCCGGAACACAGATGCGACGTATATCGCATTTAGTCGAAGGTGTAAAACGAATCCACAATGGCGACCTGGGTGAAATCCTGAGCGGCCAGTGCGTCAGGCTCGGCGATGCCATGTCAGGCTGGGGGCCACAGCGGCAGCCGGAATGGTCGGATATGGAATGGCAGTTACGCCGCTGGTTGTTTATGACCTGGCTTTCCGGAGATTTTATCGTCGAGCAGCACGTGCATAATCTGGATATAATAAACTGGGCAATTGGCTCGCACCCGGTCCAGTGCGTCGGCCTCGGCGGGCGGCAGGCACGAACCGGACCCGAGTTCGGTAATGTATTCGATCATTTTGCAATCGAATATGAATACCCGAATGGCGTGCGAATCGAGTACATGGGTTCACAAATTGACGGTTGCAGTTTTCGCAACGACCAGCGGCTGGCCGGCACGAAAGGATCGGTATACATGGACTTCAACAAAGCTCTCGGCGAAGGACAGAATCCATTCAAATACGATTGGGACGAGGTGGATCCCTGCATAAAACAACATGCCGACCAAATCAATGTGATTCGCGGAGGCGATTACCTGAACGAAGGCAAACAGATTGCAGAAAGTACGATGACGGCCATCATGGGCCGGATTAGCGCTTATACCGGTCGGGCACTAAAGTGGGACTGGGCGATGAACGCCTCGAAATTAGATATGAGCCTTGAAAAATATGAATTCGGAGATTTACCTCTGGAACCAGTGGCGGTTCCGGGCAAAACGAAATTGATTTGAAACATCAACACTTTTTAAAAGCAAAAGGAGAAATTAATGAAAAAACACGTAAACACAATTTTTGTCCTGACTTTGGGAACAATATTATTCTGCACTATTTCAGCCGCACAGGAAAACGAGGTAATAGTACCTAAAGAAAAAACGATGCTCTGGAACGGCAAAGACCTTACCGGCTTCAAACCATATGCCAGTGACACACAGCAGGACCTTACCAAGACATGGTTTGTCAAGGACGGTGTAATCCGCTGCGAGGGAAATCCTCCGGGTTATTTACGGACAGAGAAAAACTACGCTAATTACCTGCTTCACGTCGAGTGGCGCTGGCCCGAAAAAGGCGGCAACAGCGGCGTTCTTGTCCACATGAGCGGTCCGGACAAGGTCTGGCCCAAAAGTCTCGAATGCCAGTTACATTCAGGAAACGCCGGTGATTTCTGGCTGATCGGCGAAGGCCCGGGATATACGGAAAATATCGAGACCGCCGAGCACGCCAAAGGAGGCGATCGTGTCAATGGACGCAGGGTCATAAAATTAAAAGACAGCAGCGAAAAACCTCTCGGCGAATGGAACTCATACGAAATCATCTGCAAAGATGACTGGGTGGTTGTTATGGTGAACGGTGTCCTTCAAAACGTGGCGACTAAAAGCTCGATAAACTCAGGTAAAATCTGCCTGCAAAGCGAAGGAGCACCGATAGAATTCCGTAACATTTACCTCGAGCCGCTCGAATAAGCAGGAATGTATCGGGAGTATTCTGTAAAGTTTACTTCTTGGAAGCAGCGGTTTTTCTGGTCTTTTTCGTGCCGATAATTTCTTCGGCCTCTTCGAGCGTTTCAGGAGGCCATTGTCCCGCGTCCTGCAACTGCTTTAAGTTGTCCAACTGTTTGATGCCGACAATCGTTCTGCATTTGGGGAACCTGCTGCAACCCATGAAGGGCCCCTTTTTACCCTGCCTGATTACGAGCTCGCCTTCCTTGCATTTATAACACTTGATAGATGTAGACTTGGGCGGGGCCTTGGGCGGCAGGACGTTGCCTTCTTTGTCGATTTTCATAGTTGTCTTACAGTTCGGATAGTCACTACATCCGAGGAACGGACCGAACCGGCCGCTTTTATGTACCATCGGTTTGCCGCATTCGGGACATTTGTGTTCGCTGACTTGTTCTTCAATCATCTTTCCCTCCTTATCACATGGACATGAAAACGTGCATTTCGGATACGTCGAGCAGCTCAGGAACTTCCCGTTCTTGCCGAATCTGTAAACAAGCTGCCGGCCGCACTGCGGACATTCGTACTCGCTCGGAGTCACTTCCGCCTTGGCGTGTTTCATCTCGGCCTGGGCCGTCTCGAGGCTCTCCTTAAACGGACCGTAGAATTCTTTCAGGACGCCGAGCCAGTCGAGATGCTGTTCCTCGATCTTATCGAGCTGGGCCTCCATAAAACGCGTAAAGGCAATGTCCATTATCTTCGGGAAATATTCGTTGAGCTTGTCGGTGACTACCTCGCCGAGATCGGTCGCGTGGAATTTCTTCTCTATCTGCTCGACATAACCGCGATCCTGAACAGTGCTTATGATAGAGGAGTAGGTGCTCGGCCTGCCGATACCCTCCTTTTCGAGAGCCTTGACAAGTGAAGCTTCGGTATACCGGGCCGTCGGTTTTGTAAAATGCTGCTCAGCTTTGATATCCACAGCGGCCAGCTCCTGGCCGATTTTCACCGAAGGCAGCTCCTGTTCGTTAGAGGAAATAGACCAGATTTTTGTGAAGCCGTCGAACATCATGACCCGGCCGGTTGTTCTATATCGACAAATTCCCACCGAGGTCTGGGCCGAAATACCGAGATTTGTCACGTTCCATTTCGCCGCTTCCATCTGGCAGGCAACAAAACGCCGCCATACGAGGTCGTAGAGCTTGTACTGCTCTTCGGTAAGAAAAGACTTTATATCCGAAGGTGTCAGATCGACGTCCGTCGGGCGGATGGCCTCGTGAGCCTGCTGGGCAGATTTTTTCGACGCGTAAAATTTGGCTTCCTTCGGCAGATAGTCAGAACCAATGTTATTGCCGATATATGCTCGCACGTCTTTGACAGCTTCGTTCGATAAGTGTGTGCTGTCCGTTCTCATGTACGTGATAAGACCCAAAGTACCCATCGAGCCCAAGTCGATGCCCTCGTACAACTGCTGTGCAACCCGCATGGTTCTTTTAGTGGCAAAGCCCAGTCGATTCGCAGCCGCCTGCTGCAACGTGGAAGTTATAAAAGGAGCCGATGGTCGGGAAATCGACTCCTTGGTTTGTAAATCATCAAGCTTGAACCTGGCCTGTTTTAATTCGCTGAATATTCGCTCGGCCTGCTGGGCGTTGGAAGCCTTGAATTCCTCATCGCCCACTTTGTAGAGTTCGGCCTTAAACGCATCGTGCTCGGTGAGCCATTTACTCTGCTCGGCGATCGAGGGAGCTTTATCGCCGTCGTTATCAGCCTTCATAAAATCAGACCACTGTCGGCTGTAGTCGTTTTGAAGATCGGTAGTGAAAACCGCAGGGATAAGCCAGTATTCGGTCGGCTTGAAGCTGCGAATCTCCCTTTCCTTTTCGACTATCATCTTGACGGCGATGGACTGGACGCGACCGGCAGACAGGCCCCTTGTGATTTTCTTCCACAACAACGGGCTTATCTGATAGCCGACAATCCTGTCGAGAATCCGTCTTGCCTGCTGGGCCATGACTTTATCCATATCGAGCTTGCCCGGCTCAGCAAAGGCATTCTTAATTGCGGACTGCGTTATCGCATTGAATATTACACGGTAGGTCTTTTCCTCCGGCACACCTAACAGTTGCGCAAGGTGCCAGGCAATCGCCTCGCCCTCACGGTCAAGGTCGGTCGCCAGATACAGCTTGTCGCATTTTTTCACAGCGGCCTTCAACGAAACAACCGTGCGTTTTTTGCCCGGCATTATCTCGTATGTCGGCTCGAAATCGTTATCGATATCGACGTTCAGACCGTTCGAAGGCAAATCCCGAACATGCCCCATCGAGGCCATAACCTCAAAATCGGGACCGAGATATTTGTTGATTGTCTTGGCCTTAGCAGGGGATTCGACAATTACTAATGATTTATTTTTGGTAGTACTCTTTTTTGCCATAATAATGCTTTGCAGACCACTCTTAGCCCTGATTTTATGCGGGTTTTACCCCCTCAGACGGGATAAAACGATTGTCCATAAGCCACATATCGGCTAATTTAACAATCAAATTAAAAAAAGGACAAATATCCACGAACGCCTTATATGTCAAGAAAAAACGCCCACCGAATTCCGTAAATCCTGAATATATACGCAGTTAATTAAGGAAATAAGCTAATAATAACGAAAATTTATTTTAATTATCGATACTAAAGTTAATGTAGGAAGTGGTTTTACTATTAGCTGTTTGGGAGAATTTGATCAAGCAGCGGCTTCAACTTTCGGATGGCGTTGCCGCGGTGGGAGATTGCGTTTTTCTCTTCCGGCGTTAACTGGGCCACGGTCTTTTTCAGATGCGGCACGAAAAAAACCGGGTCGTATCCGAAGCCGTTTGTTCCGATTTCCCTGTCGGCTATAAAACCTTCCAGCTTCCCCTCGGTCTCAATCAAAACTCTTTCAGGGCTTGCCAGACACAGACAGCAGACAAATCCGGCCGTCCTTTTACTTTCAGGCACATCTTTTAGAAGCTCAAGAACCTTTGCAATATTCCTGTGGTCAATCAGCGTCCTGTCCGGTCCCTGCAATTTCTCACCGGAAAAACGAGCCGACTTGACTCCCGGAGCACCGTTCAGCGCATCGACCATAAGGCCCGAGTCATCGGCAATGGTCCAAAGGCCGGTCGCTTTTGCGTAACCGGTTGCTTTTTTACGGGCGTTCTCGGCAAAGGTCCGGCCGTCCTCTTCGACCTCGGTGATATTATCGAAATCCGAAAGATTCAGCCATTGAATATCGGTTCCCAGGCAGGCCCTCAATTCGGAAATTTTGCCGGGATTGGTAGTTGCAACAAGAATCTTTCTATCTTTTTCAAACACTATACGAGCTTCAATAATTGCGGGATAAACAGGGAGAGCTGTGGGATATATGTCACCAGCATCAGGGCGATTATCATCGCACCGAAAAACGGCAGAAGGGGCTTAGCAACTTTCGAGATCGTCGTATCACCGACGCCGCAGCCTACGAACAAACACGTCCCAACCGGCGGCGTGCACAGCCCGATGCAAAGATTGGCAATCATTATAATACCGAAATGAATCGGATGCATTCCAAGCTGCTTGACAACCGGAAGAAATATCGGCGTAAAGATAAGGACCGCCGGCGTCATGTCCATAAAAGTCCCGACGAACAACAGCAGGACATTGATAATCAGTAAAATTACGATTTTACTGTCGGAAAC
>CAZKYP010000124.1:0-9881 GCA_964556885.1 uncultured Pirellulales bacterium
TGATATCAAATAAGGCGTTGCTGCCGCAGTCGACGTAATCGTTCGCGCCGTCGAACCATATTGCTTTGCCGGATATGCCGTCAACGTAGACAGGATTGCCCCTCATGGTGCCGCTGAGACCGTGACCGGAGCTGTCTTGAAGATTGTTCTCGAAAGAGTAGAAAGCCACCAGGTTATCGGTTCCCGGATCGATCGGTTCCGGTTCGGGTTCGGCCTCTACGGGCGGCGAGCGGTATAGGCGAATATCATCGATAAACACGCGTCCGGAACCGCCTGCAACCGGATTGGCCTTGTTGCCGAAGCCGATAGACATCGTATTGATATTACTCAGATCAATGCCGAGGTCCGCGAAATCCTGCAGGAGGATGTCCCACTGGGTCCAGTCGCCGGCCTGAGCGGCTTTCGGATTATCGTTTGTTATTACCGCCGTGTTATTGAGAGCGACGTACATAGGCTCTGCGGCGTTTGATAAACTGCCATAGTAGAACAGTGTTAATTTGATAACGCCGTCCCGAGTCCAGTTGTCATTCAGCGTCCTGGTGACCTCGGACAGTCCGGCTTTGTTATCATAAAACAGTGGCATCGATTGATCGCCGCTGTGAACAATCGTCGTTTCCACGTAATGCTCGTCGATATTGAAATCGGGATCGGGATAGCCCGCCGTAGAACCGTTGGCCGAATCACCGAATCCGTCTATCCATGTGTTCCATACTTCGTTAGGTGGGAAGTCGGTGTAACTTTCGAAGTCATCAACGACGATATGATTGGTTGTCGTAAAGCTCCAGATGTCACCTTTCCACGGGCTGTTAGGCTCGATGTCGTTGACCTCGTCGATGCGCCAGTAATAGGTTTGTCCCCACTCAAGCGGCGTTTCGGTGGGATTGTAGCTTGTGACATCAAGGTCCAGGCTGCCTCGATATATACCTGTCGTATCCGTGATATCTGCATTATTTACGTCATTGATATCTGTACCGAGATAAACCTCATGTATTGCGGCGGCCTTTCCCTGTGCCCAGCTAAGGGTTATTTCCCTCGGGACGTCTACAGCTCCGTCAGCCGGTTTCGGGACTGTGGTTTTGAATACTCCGCCCGGTTTGATTCCGTCGACGTATCCTCCTTGGTATGTGTAAACATAATCCAGCCAGAATGTAGTATCATCGCTGGAGCACCAAAACTCGATTTTCGCTTCGGCGTTCAGGGCCGCCGCGGTAAAGCTGTACTCGGCCCACTCGGTCGTCAGCTCGTATTCTGTTGTCCCCCAGTTGGAGGTGTTGTCCGTTGCTTTGAGCTGTGCCGTAAGGGGACGGGTCTCTTCGGCCGTGGCCCAAAAGCTGGTGGTATAGTCCTGGCCGATTTCGAGTGATAAGGGTGCATAGAGTAAAACGAAATACCAGTTGACGGTACCGGTCGGCTCGACTCTGAGGCTTCGTGTTCCGTCGATGTACCTGGATGTATCGATTTCGACAATGCTGTCTAAGCCGCTGTCAGTACCCCATGTAGCCCATTGTTCCCAATCCGGGTCGTCCAGGATAGGCTCATCCTCTTCGAAACTTGGATTAAGAACCATGTTTTCGACTTGTGCAAAGGTCACAGACGAAAAAGCGGTCAGTAACAAAATAATGGAAAGTAGATAAGTTAATTTCGCGGCCATAATAATCCTCCTACAAAGTCTCGATACAAGCATTCAAATTGGTATGAAACCGTATATAATATTCTTTTATCAGATTGGCGTCATTTAATCAAGGAAATTAGCCTTAGATTCGCTTTGTGAATTCGTAAAATTGTGAATTTTTAGGCTGGTTGTGCGTAGTTATTATTGATGCCGTTAGATTTCGGCTGGGTGTTTAATAAGCTGTTTAACTTCTTGTTTTGCGGTTAAGGTCGTAAAAGTCCGACAACGAAAGGAGTTCAAATGAATCATGTTCCTAACTATGCTCTCGGATGGGGCTCATTGGCGCTGCTGACCGCCGGGATTGCACAGGGGAAAAACAGGAGCGGCCTGAATTGGTTTCTTTTAACACTGCTGCTCGGTCCCATCGCCACGTTCATTCTTGTGGCCTTTTGTGACAAGCTGTAAATTGCCGGATCAGGATGTGATTTTGTTATTTCGGACGTAGTCCGGTAGTTTCTTTTTGCGGGCGGGATTGTCCCTAGTATTCTTAGTATTCTCCTGGTATTGCCCCTATTGCCTGACGCAGGAATTTTTTTCCTGGTTTGTCGATTTTGCTGATAATCGGATTGATGTATTCATTTAGTAGACATCTCGTGTCATTGAGGATAAAATCTTTTTTCAGCATTTTTAGGCCTCCTTGTGTTATTGTTGAAAAATAAATAATAGAAGGTTATGATTTTATTATACGGAGATTAAAATGGAAAATATATTATCTGAACCCTTCGGCATAACGCGGCGCGAATTCCTCTCAACTTTGGGGTGCTGCGTATCTGGAACAATCATTGGCGGATCCCTTCTAACAGCAGGCTGCGCATCTATGAGGATTTCTTCACGAAAGAAACCCAACTTTGTATTACTATTCGCAGACGATATGGGATACGGTGACTGGAGCCGCGGGGGACATCCGACCATAAGAACACCAAACATGAACAAAATGGCCGACGAAGGCATACAATTGACTCAATTTTACAGCGGCAATCCGCTCTGTTCTCCGTCGCGGTCGGCACTGTTAACGGGAAGGAATTGTATCCGAACAGGTGTAACCGATGTATTCTTCCCCAATAATGAAATGGGGATGTCGCAGAATGAAATCACGATAGCGGACGCGTTAAAACCGCTTGGATATGCAACTGCATGTATCGGCAAATGGCACCTTGGTGACGCGTATGAATACCGTCCGCTAAGGCAGGGATTCGATTATTATTACGGTATTCTCTATAGTAACGACATGGAAAATCCGGATATTTACCGAAATGATAAAGTCATCGAGCATCCAACAGACCAGAAAACGCTTACAAGAAGATACACCGAAGAAGCCATCAAGTTCATCGAAGAACACAGGGACGAGCCGTTCTTTGTATATCTTCCGTACACATTTCCACACGTTCCCATCTATGCGTCCGACAAATTTCTCGATACTTCGGTACGCGGTTTATATGGTGATGTTATAGAAGAGCTTGACTGGAGCGTGGGGCGGATAAATCAGACACTCGAAAAACTGGGGCTCTCTGAAAATACTCTCGTGATATTTACAAGTGACAATGGTCCGTGGATGACACAGAACGAGCGAGGTGGTACTGCAGGCCTTTTACGCGGTGCTAAAGGTGATACGTGGGAAGGGGGCATGCGGGAACCGTTTATAGCAAAGTGGCCTGGACGTATTCCCGCCGGTACAATTTCAACCCAGGTCGGCTCGGTACTCGATTTTTTCCCCACATTAGTGACGCTTGCCGGTGGAAAGATTCCGGACGACCGTTCCATCGACGGTCGTAATATGATATCGATTCTCGAAGGTCGGGCTGCTCCGGAGCGGACGATTTTCTTTTACAGTTCTGATCGATTGAACGCGATTCGAAAGGGCAAATGGAAACTTCACTTTCGATATTATGACAACAGCAAAGGTGGGTTCTTGGTCTCACAAAACTGGGTAACGCCGGATAAACCTCTTTTGTTTGATTTGCACGCCGACCCCTCGGAACGTTTTGACCTTGCAGGCAACTTCCCGGAGGTTGTACGCGAGCTTGAAAAAACAGCTATGCGGTATCAAAAAGAGGTTGAACAAAAAGGCGAGAATAGTGACTTAATCGAATGGTTTCAAGCACGCGGGCATTTGAAAGGCACACCCTGGGAATAAATTGGTTTTATTAATATAGCTTTTTATTGTTGAAATATGTTATAAATAGCTATACTTTGATGGCCGGTAATACTCCGGAATTCCCTGTCGGTCCGGCAAATTCCAAAATTATCGACTCCGACTAATCAAAATCAGATAAGATTTTGTTTATCAAACCCGATATATAAGAGTGGAACTCAGAGATATTTAGACATCAAATATCATCGTACGCAAAGCGCGTATGTGCTTTATGTGTGTGACATATGGTGATCGTAAGATATTACAATTTTCGGGCGATTAGTTTTACCAAACTGCTTAAATGGCGGAGGGAACCATCCGTTTTGACTAAAAGGCACAGGATTCAGTAGTTACCAACCGTTGTCAATTTGTGGTTTTGTTATTTCGGACGTGGTCCGGTTGCTTCTTTTTGCGGGCGGGTAATTCTTGAATTTGGGTGGGGGGCTGTTTTTTAGTTTTACCTGGAGAAGTATGTTTCGGCCGCGAGGTTTGTGCTAATTGTTCGGTGAGTATTATGGTTTCATCTTCGGTAAGCTCGTGGCCGCAGTACATGCAATAATAACCGATTTCGCGGTCGAAGTAGACTTTTCTTCGAGAACATTTCGGGCAATCTGAATCGATGAGTTCGGGTTCAAACATCCTTGCTTACTCCATTTTGTCGTTGTTTATTCTCAGGCAAAATCATCTTCAAATAAAAGTTGAGTCGTTCAGATTCTTTTCGACAAATTTTGAAATTACTTCATAATTTTTTTCGTGGAATTTTTAGCCCGTTTCCGGTCGAAAACACCCTGGGTCCGGATAAATGCTTTGTATCTGCGAAAGATTTTGGAAAAGCGGTGGTAGGCTGCCCATATTAACAATTTAATTTTCTCTGTCGAGTGTATACCAAAAGGATTAGTTCTGTTTTCTGTTATTTGCCGGGGAATATAAGCAGCTTAAGCGCGACAATTAATAGCAGGATGGCCACGACGGCTCTGAAGTGTTTTTGCGGGATGTATTTTAATATTCGCTTGGCTATATATGCACTTATAAAGGATATGAAAATAAACAGCGGCAGCGCCCAGAGAATTCGCTGTTCCAGACGGACTCCATCGGTCAGATACTTTGTGAGTCTTGTCGTATCGACGAATAATGCGATAGCTCCGGCTGTCGAGATATAGACGGCTTTGGGCAGGTTGAACGCGGAAAGAAAAGCGGCCCGCACGGCGCCGCCGATGCCGAAAATGCCGGCCATAAAGCCTGATAATGCTCCGCCGCTTAGTTGCGCCACCATGGTCTGCTTTATTTGAAATGACTTATTCAGAAAAAGCCATAGCACGTATGCAATAAGGAATGCTCCGAGAATGCGGGACAGGATTTGCGGTGAAATATCGAGGATTAATGATGCTCCAATATAACTTGCAATTATCCCCGAAAGGCCGAAGGTCAATACGAGTTTCCACTGGAAGTCACGACCGAACAGAATCACCTTCCAGAGATTGCCGAACATATGAACAATTCCAACGAGCAGGAGCGTTTCGCTGAACGGATAGGACAGTAGCAGAACCGGGATCATTACCGTTGATATGCCGAAGCCGGTTACTGTGCCGATCATAGTGGCGATGACGGTCAGGATTGTGATAAGTAAGATATCCACATGTCACTCTGGCTTATTAGAATAAAATCGATATTAATTCTTTGGGTTCGATACGGAAGTTCGAACCTTTGCCCTCGAAGAAACCATGCTCGCCGATTAAATGGATGTTAAGGTCCGACCAGATGATGGTTTTGCCCGATTCGATGTGTCTGAAGGTGGTGACTCTCTTTGCGAATCTTCCGATATGCGGCCAGGGACATGGCTGGGAGCCTTTGGCTTCATCGACTTTAGCCTGTCGATGTTCGTCTATAGTGACCCATGTGCCCAGGCCGTCTATTGCCATGTCGGTTATTTCCTGCATCCTGTGGGCAACCTGCTCGGCGGTGTAATCTGAACTTGATAGTACGGATGCATCGGCGTCGATGATTTCAGAAACACTGCGTGTGTCACTGCCCATAAAGCCGCCTGCAACCAATTTGGTCGACCTTAATATTTCTTCGAGTTTTTTATTTTGTGGAGACTCTTTCATTTTTTGTCCCCCGAATTAATTATGCAAATTTATCATAAAAGATTTTATCTTCACCTGTGCCAAGCTCGAGAAGGACCTTTATGGACGCATCAATCATACCCGGGCTGCCGCAAAGATACGCTTCGCTTTCTGCAGCATTCTTTAGGTTTATCTGGACGGCCTGTGTTACGAACCCGACCTCGCCGTTCCATTTTTCGCCTTCCTCCGGTGTCGCTACTACAGGTACGAATTTGAAGTCTTTTAGTTTCGATTCGAACCGTTGCATCAGGTCGGTCAGGAACAGCTCGTTTACTTTATTGGCGCCGAAGTAATATGAAGCCTGCCGTTTGTTTGAAGTATTTTCCATATAGTGCAACATGCACTTGATAGGAGCCATGCCGGAACCGCCTGCAATGAAAACTATCGGGGCGTCGGTTTCTGATAATCTGAATTCGCCGTAAGGGCCGTTCATTTTTACCTCGTCGCCGACCTTGAGATATTCGAAGCAATAGGTTGTACAGATACCTCCGGGGACGAGACGGATAATCAGATCGATAATGTTCTTCTGTGCCGGATCCGATGCTATCGAATATGCCCGATAGACCTCCTCTTTGTTTTTTCCGTAAGCCGGAGCACGAAGCTGGACGTACTGACCGGGAATATAATCAATTTCTTTCGGTTCGATAAGCTCAAACCGAAAAAGTTTGATATCATGGGTCAAATCGGTAATCTCAGCGCACCTGCAAGTATATTCGCGAATGGAGAAAAGCTCTTTTGGGATTTCAATCTTCAAGTCATTGCGAACTTTGACCTGGCAGGAAAGTCGAACGTTCGAATTTCTTTCTTCTTCGTCCAGGTACGGTTCTTCGGTCGGCAGCAGGGGGCCTGCGCCTTCGAGGACCTTGAGCTTGCAGAGTCCGCAGGTGCCTCTGCCGCCGCATGCGCTGGGAATAAATATTTTCTCGGCGCTGAGCACCGAAAGCAGGTTCCTGCCTCCTTCGACTTCAACCTTGCGTTCGTCGTTAATTGTGATTTGGCACGGGCCGTAGTTCATAAAGAAGTGCTCGGAGACGGCGAGAAGGGCGGCAAGCCCTGCGCCGATTGAGCTGATTACTAAAACTGCTGTGAGTATTGTCAGAATCATCTTCGATTGTATTTAACTTCCCTGTAATACTCCTGTAAATCCTATGAAGGCCAGTGCCATCAGGCCGGCTATGATTAGTGTGATACCCGGTCCCTGGAGGCCTTTTGGTATCCGCTCGTTTGCGAGCTTCTGCCTGATACCTGCCATTGCAATAATCGCCAGGAACCATCCGATGCCGCTGCCCAGACCGTAGCCGATGGTGACGATAAAGCTGTAATTCCTGATGACCATAAACAACGAAGCGCCGAGTATTGCACAGTTGACGGTGATCAGCGGCAGGAAGACACCGAGTCTTTGATATAGGAACGGGGAAAACCTTTCGATAACCATTTCAACGAACTGCACGAACGCAGCGATTATTATGATAAATAAGATGAAACGGAAGAAATGCAGGTCCAGCGGCTCGATTACATAATGATACGCAAGCCAATTGAGCATACAGGTTGCGGTCAATACGAATATTACAGCGATACCTAAACCAACCGATGTTTTAATCTCACGCGAGACGCCGATAAAAGGGCACAGTCCCAGGAAGTAGCTCAGAAGTATGTTCTGCGTGAATATTGCGGCAACAAACACTACAAAAGCATGAGATACCTCGTTCATTTTGCTTTGTCCTCCTTAACGGTCTGAATCGATCTGAATATCCATATCACTACGGCCAGCATGAAAAAAGCCCCTGGCGGCATCACCATGATTATCCATTTGTCCCAGTGCGGCCCGCTGAAGTACGGCACAGGCAATCCGAGGAAAGTACCCATTCCAAGTATCTCGCGGAACGTGGCGATAATCAGCAGAATAAATGTATATCCAAGTGCGTTAAAACAGCCGTCTATAGCCGCAGTTAATGGTGGATTGTTGATTGCACATGCCTCACATCTGCCCATGACGATACAGTTTGTGATAATAAGCCCCACGTATGGGCCGAGATTCCTGCTCATTTCAGGCCAGTAAGCCTTCAGTAATACATCCACGATGATAACGTAAAAAGCTATTATTAATGTTTCGACCATCATCCGGATGTTTCTTGGTGTAAACTTCCGCAAAGCTGAGACGGTGGCGGCGCTTAAGGAGAGTGTGAATACAAGAGCGACGCACATTACGGTGGTATTGAGGACCAGATTAGTCACCGCTAAAGTACTGCATATTCCCAATACCTGTTTGAAGATTGGGTTATTACGCCAGAGACCTTCTTTTATAATACCGGTGTTTTGTGGTTGTAAGGTTGTGTTACTCATTTATAATTGCCTTTTTCTGACATTTGAGACAGCCAGTTTGTCAGTCCGTCGTTAATTATTTTCTCCAATCTCGTGCTTGTCTGTGTGGCCCCGGTTACTGCGTGTACGTCACTATCGCCGAGATCGGAACCGGGCCGCTTTATATTCAGAGGTGCACCATTGGTTGAAATTATTTTTCCATTAAACTGTTTCGTGAATTCCGGTTTGGCTATTTCCGCGCCGAGTCCCGGCGTTTCGTTTTGCTGATAGAAGGCGATGCCGGTTATTGTCTTTTTGTCGGCTTCGATCCCGATTACACCGAGTATCGGGGCCCAGAAGCCCTGTCCCGATATGGGAAGGGCGTAGGCTACGATTTTTCCATCTTTTTTTAATGTGTAGGCCGAAGCAGTGGTATCGTCTGGCAGGCTGACCGATTCGGTAAACCTTCGATGTAATTCGAGTCTGCTTAAGTTCTGCTCGTAAAGTCCAGGCAGGACTGAAAGGATTGCTTTTTCAAAGGCGAGCTTGTCATTTGCCCGTACTTTTTCGTCGGTCATTCGGGTAAAACCGATGACAATCGTGCTGAAAAAGGCCGTCAGGCAGAACATATACAGGATAGAGAACCAAGATTTTTCTCGAATCATTTGTCTGCTCCGCTTTTATATGCCTTCACTGCGTAGTCCAGTATCGGTGCGAACATATTTCCAATCAGGATAGAGAACATCAAGCCTCCGTTGAAGATGGAGAAGTTTCTGATTACGACCGTGCAGGCGGCTATTATGATCCCGTAAATTACTTTGGCCGGTTCGGTTCGTGGTGAGCTTATCGGATCGGTTGCCATAAAGAACGCCCCGAACAAAAAGCCACCCCCGAGTACGGCGGTCAGTGCATCCGGGACGGGTGCGACGCTGGCCCAATATAGTAACTGATTTAGAACAACGTATGTCGTTATTACTGAAAGAATGATTGTTCTGCTCGCTGTTTTCGTGACGAACAGATAAATGCCGCCGAGCAGAATCAGCAGAGCGCTGGTCACGCCCATTGTTCCGCTGATTCGACCCAGGAACAGATTTTTTTGGAAGGTCCATTTTCTGGCAGTGACTATCCGGCCTTTGGAAATATCGAACGGGATTTGTCCGGTAGAGATGTTGCTGCTTTCCAAAACGATATTTCCGGCCTTTAGATATGCCATCGGTGTTGCACCTGTAACAGCATCGGCTGTCGAAGCAGTCGTCCATCTGTCGAGTGCGCCCCAAACTCCGTCGGCCGCAGGCGCCCACGTAGCCGTTAATGCCACCGGGAAGCAGACATACACGAAACATCTTCCGGCTATCGCGGGATTAAAGATATTTCTCCCGAAACCCCCGAAGACTTCCTTTGTGAACGTGACTGCGAAGATGATTCCTATCGTAAGTACGTGCAAGGATACCGTCGGTGGCATTATCAGTGCGAAAATTGTTGTTGTGACAAATACGGCTTCACTGACGGATTCGCGACGGATTCGGGTGAAGATAAACTCGGTAATAAAACCGACGGCAGCCGCCCAGATCACAATCATCAGGCTTCGCCAGCCGAAAAAGTAGACGCTTCCTGCGATACAGGGCAGCATTGCCAGCAAAACCCGCCGCATCAT
>CAZKYP010000125.1:0-9821 GCA_964556885.1 uncultured Pirellulales bacterium
GCGCGGAGGTCATGCTCGTCTATGCCCGGTGGGATAACGACTTCTTTGACGTATGGCTTGCCGGGACTGATGTCGATTTTTTCCTGGAGCAATGTCTTATCTGCGGCTTTGAGCAGGACTGTTGCGGACTTATAGGCCGATGTTGTATAGAAGCCGACCTTTGCAGTGCCGGTATCTTCATTAACATCGAGGTTCACAGCGGCGTCCAGGTTCGCTTTCTTCACACCGCCTATGTCGCGGAAGGGGTACCAGTACATTTTGAACGATTTGACTTCATAAGGCTGGAGCCAGCTATAGTCCGGCTGATTATCTGAATATGCACCGACCATCAGCTCGATGTATGGGCCGTCGTCATCGGTCAGGATTTTGTCCCACATCCGGCCTTGTGGGCCGTTGCCCCATGTCCAGAACTTCTTGCCGGGAACGATATGGTGGTCCGCGAAGCTCATTGTCCCGGCCTCTTTGCCGTGGTCGTAGCCGGCGAAGAAATCGTCTTCGTAATTCCATGCGAATACGGAGTTCGAGGAGATATGATTTTTGTACCAGCTTATATCCACGCCTTCACTGAAGTCACCGCCGCCGTATCGCGAGGTAGAAATCGGCCATGCCGTGAACTGGCGTTTGGAATGATGAGTGCCGTATTGTGTGCTTGGTGGAAAGATGACCTGGTAGTTTTCGTTCGTATGGACCGCCACGTTGGCGAAACAAAGCAGTGAATTTACCACAGGCGTTCGGTTCAATATCCGCAGCGACGTCTCCAGGTAACACTTGCCCGGTCTGAGTGTATAGCCGACGGCCCATCTCATGCGGTGCCGCACCTCAAGCTCACCGACCCAGACGGTCTTGCTTCCGTCGGAGTTTTTTTCGATTTTGTATTGTACGGGAATAAAAGTGCTCGCGCGATGGTGATGCGGGATATTCCACTCGACCCCTCCGGAAATCCATGCTCCAATCAGGCCGATAAGCGCCGGCTTAATGACGTGCTGACGATAAAAGAAATTATAGTTGTTCGTCTTGTCGACGCCCTCGAAGATACGGCCGCCGACCTCCGGCAGGATGCCTATCCTGATATACTCGTTATCGAGATATACCATCTTGTAGCTTTTATCGACCTTCTTGTTTGTGAGTGTATCGTAAAGCGGATACGGATAGATTCTCCCCTCGGCACCCTGGGACGCGCTGCCGAAATAGAACATCGGGTTCGGTTCCGGCGCGCCGGCCAGGTAGGTCGGTATGACGATGTCCTCTTCCCATACCTTAACAGAAGAATCGCCCGCGGCATAAAGAGGAGATGAAGCTATCGAAATCAGCAGGCTAAGACAGAGAGCCAACGATAAATAATTTCTTTCACGAGTTATCATCAACGATTCTCCTGTTTATTGTTTGAGATAGTCACACAGCTTGCAATTCTCAAGGCCTTTGAGCCCTTCAATTACAAGTGAGGCGTTGAGCCGGGCCCCAGCCGCATTGGTATGTGTATGTTCTCTCGGGCCGAAGTAAGAAGCTGTCACCTTCTCCTGCCCTTGTGCCTCGTAATGCTGAGCGATGAGCTCGTTCAAATCGATGAAGAAAGCATTCTCGGCTTCGGCTGCCTGTGCGGCCCATTTGCCGTAATCTTCCGAGGCCCTTGCTACTTTGCCGTTCTGCCAGTTGTTTCTTGGTATCGGCGAGCAAACGATCGGCATGGCGCCTTTGGCTTTTATGTCCGTAATATATTTCCGTATGTACCAGCCGTATGTGTGGACGACTTCGTGCTGGCCGGTGAGCATGTTGTCGATTTCTTCCATCTCGTCGCCGTTGCCTTTAATCGTGCCGCGTGCACGGCTATTGTCATTAACCGCTCCGGCGTCATTGTGACCGAACTGCATTATTACGAAGTCACCAGGTTTGATATCGGCCAGGACCTTCTCCCAGAATCCGAGGGTCTGATACGAGCGGCTGCTGGTGCCGCCCCAGGCGCGGTTCTCGACGTTTATCTTTGTTCGGTCGAAGAAATCTGCGATGGGAGCGCCCCAGCCCCACTGGCCGTTCCCGCCGTTTCCAAGTGTTCCGGTCCTTACCGTCGAGTCGCCGATGGCAAAAAGCGTCGGCAGGTTGGGATCGGAAGCCGGTTGCACATCAGGCATCCATGGCCCGGTCAATATATCCTGGGCCTGTTTGACAAAGACATTCTCACCGTAAGGAGTGACTTCCTGACCTTTGGCCGAGAGCATATCGTTCAGTGGGCAGTCTTTGAGGTTCTTCAGTCCTGAGACGACAAGGGCGGCGTTGAGGTCGGCCGCTTCGGCGCTGGTGTGGGTATGGTCCTTCGGGAAAAATGTAACTACTTTGTTTTGTCCCATGAATTCGTACTGGTCGGCGATGATTTTCGTCAGGTCTATAAAGGAAACGTCCTGTGATTTGGCTATCTCGGCAGCCCATTGACTGTAGTTGCCGGAGCCTCGCTCGACTTTTCCGTTGTTCCAGATATTCCGGACTGTCAGGGACATGACTATGGGAGTTGCTCCTTTGGTTTTCGTGTCTGCGATGAATTTCCGTATGTACCAGCCAAAAGTGTGGACGATTTCATGCTTGCCGGTTTGAGCGTTATCAATTTCCTCGGTTTCGTCCCCTAAGCTGCGGATTGAGCCGCGTGCGCGGTATCTGTCGTTTATCGCGCCGCCGTCGTTGTGGCCGAACTGGATCAAGACGAAATCACCGGCTTTCAGGTTTTCCAGAACGGCGTCCCACAGTCCTTCTGTCTGGAAAGTCCGGCTGCTTCGCCCGCCGCGGGCACGATTGACAACGGTTATCTTTTCGGAATTGAAATATTTGGCGAGATGGCTGCCCCATCCGAGGTCGTCCCCGTTACTGGCGGTCGAATCCCCAACAATAAATAATGTTGGTTTGCTATCTGAAATCTCATTTTGTGCAAAGAGTGGAGTTGTGAGGAATAAAAAGATTATCGAAATAGTTATGATTGAAAAGTTAATCCTGGTAAGTTGCGGCCTTGTTTTTGCATTTTTCATTATAAACTTTTACCTTTCATATTGTTTTAATTCCATGGTGATTCGGGTGTTCCTGCGTCGGATGCTTTGGGTCTCTGGTCAAATGGTGCCAGCTTGCCTGAGTGTACATCATAGAGCCTTTTGTGAGTTTCTTTCGCGGCTTCGACCAGTTCCGGATACGGACGGTTGGTGACATTCACGAATCCGATGTTGTAATTCTCGCCGTCCATCCGGCCTAAAACGGGTTCGTCGCTCCACTGGAACCAGTGTGCGCCGAGAAAACATGGCAGGGCCGCAGCCTGTTCGACGTAGTATCTGTATCCTTTGGCTCGTTCGGTCTGGTCGCGGGCCTGTACCAGGCCGGCCCCCAGGCCGTCTGCCGGTACGCCGATATGAAATTCCCCAATGATGATCGGGCGACCGGTGGCTTCGTAAAATCTTTTAAGCTGGCTGGTCGGCTCGTATTCATAAACGTTGATGCTGCACACATCGAATGTTTTTGCCAGCTCCATTATGGCTTGCGGCGGCGTTCCGCCGAACCGAATACCGAGATTCAGGTGATTCGAGTCGTATTTCTTAATCGCATCACCAATTAGTTTCAAATAGCTTTCGAACATCCCGTACACAAATTCCACTCGTCGCTGCGGCGTGTCACCTTCGGCCAGATATGCCTTTAACTTTGCTTTTGTTGCCGTGTCGGGTCCGGCAAGGAACATGTCTACCAATTCGCTTTCTCTGTGCGGCCAGGGCGGCTCGTTGCCGATGAAATAACCTAAAAGCCATGGGTCGTCCTTTCGCGATTCGCACTGACGTTGTGCGGCTTCGTCGGCGCTGCGGGCGAACTCGTCCGAGTACACATCCGGCATACCAAGATACAATTGTTCGGTGCGCGGGCCGCGGAATGTAACTACATATACTTTTTTCTCCGCATCATCCGTCGCTCTTATCGATGACCAGTTGCCAATGGTGTTCATGCCCCATGCGCTCATTCGTTTCTGAACAATGTCGGGACTTGCTGGAATTTCCTGCGTATCCTGTTGGCTGCCTCGCCGACGGTTGCCGCCGCCAATCCTTATGCAGTTGGAACCTGTTGACAGGAAAAGATGGCCGTGCGGATCGACAAACCACCATTTACCGTCTATCTGTTCGACGCGGAAAAAACCAGTCCCGATGTGCATCGGGATTGCCTGGGTATTTTTGTAGCCGCCGTACTCGCAATAGTTGAATTCACCGCTGCCGGTCAGAGTTTTTTCTTCTTCCGCCAGCTCTTTTTTCAATTGCTCTGCGCTTTTAATCTTTCGCGGCCAATCCGCGAGTGCCCACTGCCCGAACTCGTCCACAACCGGTTTATCTTCCAGAAACTCACAGCCGGCGTCTTCTTTGGATAGTTTCAGGGAGCGTATTTCGAGTGTTGGTTTTCCCACCGGGTACTGCATCGTCACTCCGATTGCTTCCATGTTCTTTAACTCCCCGAACGGCCCCCAGACGGACATCCAGAAAGAATCGGTTCGCCTGTTATTTGTCGAGGCGAGGTCGTTACCTGACTGGTCCTTACCCTTGAAATATTTCAGCGGGATGGATGCCCGCAGCCATGCGTTCTGTCCGAACGGCTGAATTACCAGCCTTCGCGGCCCGTCGGTTGTATACAGCCAGAGGAAGAACCGCTGCGGCGAAGAAGGTCTCATTTCCACAACGAGATAATTGTAGTCCGACCAGTCGGAAGGCAGGCTTGAGTCGATATCTTTTAACGTCCATCTATGGTTGGAGGTGACACCTTCGAATGTCGCACTCAATGGTTTGTCCAGGGCAAGGGTGATATTTGATGTCATGAATACAAATGTTAAAGAACAAACGATGATTTTGGCGATTTGCTTTTTCATAATCTTCTCTCTTCCAAGTTTGTTTTGCGATTTGTTCTCAAAGCGTATTTATTAATCGACCGGCAGCAAATTAATATAAGTCGGTTTGTCGCGGTCGCATGTCAGCTCTCCGTCCTTGTATTGAAGCTCCACCACCTGGATTGAGCTTCGGGCCTGTTCGGAGGGGGTGCGTTTGCCGCCCTCGCGGCGTTCGGGGTGCGTGAAATAGAACAGGTACGCGCGGCCGCCGCTGACCACCACATCCGGATGGCCGCCCTTGACCTGGTCGTCCGGGCCGGTGCCCGGCTCTTCCACGAGGTTCTTTTCCTGTCGTTTCCAGTTCAGGCAATCGTCCGAGCTATATACGCCAAGGCCGCTCCATACGTCCACCACCATCCAGTATTTGTCTTTCCATTTGAAGACTTTCGGTCCCTCGCCGGGCCTGTCGCCAAGTCCGGATACCTTTCCTTTATCTGTCCACTGGTACAGGTCCGGACTGTCGGCGTAATAAATCGATTTACCGTCAACTTCATTGTTGTACCATAGGCGCCATGTTCCATCCGGGAGCTGGAATACACAGGCATCGATGACTTTGTGGTTTGCAAGTTCAAGTGTCGATTCGCGCTGCCAGTGCAGCAAATCCTTGCTGGTCAGGTGCACGATGTCACGCTGATGCTGCCAGTCTTCGAATATCCCGGGCACAAATGTCAGGTACATGTGATAGGTCCCGTCGTGCTCGATTACCTCGGGCGCCCAATGCGTCTGGTTGGGGTCGCCAAAGTCGATGTCTGCGACGCCGCGATAGGTCCACGTTGCTCCGCCGTCGGAAGATTCGGCTATGCCGATGTGCGTGCCGTGCACCCATGCTACTCCTCGCGGCCGGGCAAGATCGGCCCTGCGGTTTGTATAAAACATGAACCATTTTTTTTCGGCTTTATTCCAGCATAACACAGGATCGGCCGCTCCGTCATGCACCGGATCGCGGAAAAGTGGCTTGGAGGCAATTTTTCCCTCTGGTGTAGTTTCAGCACTATAAACGATACAGGCAAGCAGGATTGTTAATATTAAAGCTGAAAGTAATATTGCTTTCATTTGTGTAGCATCCTTTCTTGTTGATAAATTGTTGTTTTAGATGGTTACTGCCGGCACAGCTTATTCATTACAATATCCCGCGACTCATAGTTATTGTCGATAAAGCGGCCGGTATTAGAATACCCCTCAATGATGTAATACCGACTAAAAGCTCGATTAGCGTGAAAGCTTTTTGCTTTACCATTAGCCGCTCCTGCAATTTTAACCCCGTTTGATTAGTATTCCCATCTTTCAGGAAACGGGAAAAACGACCTATATCATGAATAGTATAAGCTTGATGTTAAGGAAATTTCAAGCATTTTTTGGCTTGGCGGCCCGGATTAATGAGTTCATGTGCTGGTCGTGGTGAATGAGTTGAACTTCTGTAAAACCTGCATTTGTCAGGTCTTCTTTGTATTCGTCAAAGGTGTATGTTTTTCCTTTTTCAGTGGAAACGAGCATATTGACTGCGAAAAGCGCTCCGCCCTGTGGGCTGGTTCGTGACGGTTCCATAACCACGTCCCGTATGACAGCACAGCCGCCGCTTTTCAGGGCTTCGTATACTTTTTCAAAGAGCGCACGGTTTTGCTCTCTTGAATTTTGGTGACAGATTGCTCCGAGAAAGGCCAAATCTGCTCCGGCGGGTAGCTTGTCTATATAAAAATCACCTGCCACCAGTTTTATCCTGTCACTCATGTCGGCTTCTGTAACACGTTTCTCGGCCAGTGGTATTACGTCCGGCTGATCGAACAAAGTTGCCGAAGCCTTCGGGGCCGCACGGAGAAACTCGATGGTCCAGGTGCCCGATGCTCCGCCGATGTCGAGCAGATGTTTGAATTTCAGCGGCTTGAGCTTGTCTATAACTTCAGCGGCGAACACGGAAGATATATTGTTCATCGCGCCGATGAAGCTTTCGATGTCACCGTCCCTGCCGCGAACGCTCGGTTCACGCTCTGCGGGCCTGCCGCTTTGTGTCACCCATGCCAGCCGGGACCAGCGGCGAAGACAGTTGGAAAGATGTCGAATCATGGGAAGGATATTGTCGGAGGATTGTTCAGTCAGCAATTTGGCCGCATCCTTCGGTACGCTGTAAAGGTTGTCTTTTTTGCTCAGCAGTTCAAGTGCCGCGAGCGCATCGAGCAGAACGGTCGTTGCCCGCGGATCGGTATTGATTGCATCGGCAAGCGATTCTGCCGTCATTGGTTTTTCATGAAGGGGGCTGAATACATTTAGGTCCGCCGCGGCCGTTATCACACAAGCCGGTTGAAAGGAGCGGACGATATCTGAAATCCTCTGCACGGTCCAATGTGTTGCCATTTTTTCAATAGATGCTCACGTCGTTATGCTTTGGTACGAAGACAATGGTCGGAAGGCTGACGTCCATTTTCCTGACCTCGATGAAAAGCTTGGCAGCGTCCGGACCTTCGGCGATAATCTTCGTGCTTTTGGCGGCGTCGTATGCCACGTACCTGCCCTGGGATTTCTTCTCGACGGTGATTTCCGCAATGGTTATTGATGTGTCTTTTTCCATTTTAGATAAGCCCCCCGAATAAATTATGAACGATGTTCAGTGTGCTTTCCATGCCCGGGCCTGTGAAAATTCTGTCCTTTTAAATAATTTCTTTTCAGTTTTCATATTATAAGACGTTTCGAGGAATTTTCAAACAGAATTTCTGCAAAATTGACAGATGGCTGAGTTTAATCCTGTTGTTTTGGGGCAGTTGCGGCGGCGAAATAGTAAATAGGGGGGTTTTTCATTTCACTTATAGTAAAATATCCGCGGCCGCCGGCGTCAAAGCAGATGGCTTCACCCTTTGGTTCGCTCATCAGCTCGATGTTGCGGGGTTCCTGGTTGAATGCTTCCCATAGAGGTTTGCCCTTTGGCCTTTCCCACATTGATGCATATTTATAACTTCTGACAATTACATAGTTGCCATCCGGTGAAATATCACCGCCAACCGCGAATGTCCATGGCAGTACTGCGACGTGGCGCAAAGTTATTTTATTCCTGGTTGATTGTGGGTATGGGGCACAATAGACGTTGCACAGTAACTGGCGCTTGGTGATGATGTAGATATCACCGTTCAAAGGGTCTACTATTACTGTCTCTGCGTCTTTGGGTCCGTCAGGATATACAAGCTCAATCGACTCAGCCGGTTCTGTTGTCATTCTTGAAAGAGTCATATTTGGATCGACTTTCGGCTCCGGTACACGGTAAATCGTTATCGATCGGTGTTTTCCGCTGTTATCTCCAATATCACCGATGTACAGGTAGTCTCTATTCGGGTCCGGCCCCGGCCCGATTGCGATGTCCTCCCAGTCGCGATTATGTGCATTCCTGATAATGTATATCCCGAGCAGCTTACCTTCGGGATTCAGGGCGTAGAGATTGGCAGCATTGCCCGAATCGTTATGGACCCAAAGTACGGGTGGATTCCTGCGGCTGGCGATGATACCGGAGGCCTCGGTTATTAGTGATGTTTGAACGGTGCCGACCTGCCTGCCGGGCTGGAATTCTATTGGTGTGGAGGATTCGGCCGCGATGGAGGCGATTGTAATAAAAACTGTTGTAGCAAGGATGGTTTTAATGTGGTTCTGCATTGCTCTGTCCATCTGGCTTTTGTATGTCCCGGATGTTGATTTTCACGATCTTTTTCTCGGCGGCGGGTATGTTTTTTTCCCAGGGCTGCCTGTATTCGAACAGAAGCTCGAAACTGTCGGCTTTTAACGCTTTGAACGTCCATATCTCCATTCCGCCCACTCCGACAAGCTCAGGCTCGACCGTATTCGGTTCCGAGTCTCCGAAATGTTGGGGGCTTGTTGTTTGGTCGTTAGGTTCCTGACCGGCTGAAATCTGTGACAGGCGGTCCTGTTTGAATGTCTTGTTCTGCAGGTGGATCGAGTCCGGCGGCAGGCTTAATAATTGCCACGAATATCCCGTGGTCGGATTCGAAGGCAGCTTAATAAGGAAGGTTTGGCCGACTTCAGTCTGTAGGGCTATTGTTGTATCATCTACATTTTCCGATTGAGTTGTCTGTGAGCATCCCGGCCCGATGACTGGCATGATAATCAGGCATATAAGAAACGAAAATATTTTCCTTTTCATTTTTTTAACTCCTTCGACATATCGACATCCTTCAACAGGCATCAGCATATCATATCAATCCCCGCTCGACAATATCCATCATATTGTAAAGAAGGAGGGGATTATCGCCCACCTAAATAGAGTTAACTAAAGTGCCTAAAGTGAACTAAAGTTTTTTAATTTTAGACACTTTACACTTTAGTTCACCCCTAAGGGGTCAACTTATAACCTTTCTGAAAGAGTTTATCGGGTTTTAGCAAGAACCCTTTCGCCCTATAAATTCAAAATTTTTCGTGTTCAAGGTGACTTTCGGACGAATTTTCGCTGATTTTAAGCGATTATTGAAGAAACCTGAGGCAAAAACCGATTATAAAAACATGAGGTGGTACAATGAAAAAGATATCTGATAATCGGATAAGAATTACTGTTAACTCGAAGCCGCAAATGTTTGGGGGGCTTGACTCACACAAGTGGGCCAGCAAGATGCTTGTGCGGCATATTCTTTCAGGCAAGCCGGACCTGAAAATAAATAAATCCAATCTACCGCATCCAAAGTCATAAATCCTTTTATGAGTTTACCGGGCAAGTAATACATAGAGTGCGAGATTTCGCAGCATTACTGTATTTCTGATTTGCTCGCCTCGGCAGTTCCGCCATAGGCGCCCATATTGATCCGGCCGCCGTTCGGCTCCGGCTCGTCACCGACAGGGCTGTTCGGATCCCCCCCATCGATACACGGACTCGTGACATCATCAACAACCCAGCTCTCACTGTTCGGATCCCATCTTCCCGCCTGTGATTTCAAATGATAATCACCAT